>CAXQZJ010000001.1:0-12489 GCA_964228145.1 Alteromonadaceae bacterium
GAGTGCTGTAATCGAGGGGAGCGGACTGATCATGATGCCACCTGTCTCAGTTTGCCACCAGGTGTCAACGATAGGACAATTGCCCTTACCGAACTCACTGTGATACCAATGCCACGCTTCGGGATTGATTGGTTCACCCACCGAGCCAAGCAGACGCAAAGACGATAGGTCACTCCCCTCAGCGGGTAATTTACCGTGCGCCATCAAAGCTCGAATCGCGGTTGGCGCAGTATAGAGAACATTAACTTTATATTTCTCGATCACCTGCGCCATGCGCTTTACGTCAGGATAAGTGGGTACACCTTCAAAGATGACTTGGGTTGCAGCATTCGCAAGTGGCCCATACACAATATAACTATGGCCAGTGATCCAACCCACATCCGCAGCAGCCCAATAGATATCACCTGGCTTGTAATCGAATACGTGTTTGTGCGTGTGCGCGGCATAAATTAAATAACCTGCACTGGAGTGCACAACGCCTTTGGGCTTACCGGTAGAGCCAGACGTATACAAAATAAATAAAGGGTCTTCGGCATTCATGACTTCGGGCTCACAGTCGGTAGAACACTCTGCGGTTACTTCGTGCCACCAGCAATCATGTTTGTGCCACTCCACATCTCCACCTGTGAACTTGTACACCAGACAATGGGTGATGGTAGGACAATTGCCATCTGCCAGTGCCTTGTCTACATTGGCTTTTAACGGGACTTTGTTGCCACCACGGCGCCCTTCGTCGGAAGTGATAATCACTTTTGCATCACAGTCATTGATGCGATCAGCAATAGCCTGCGCAGAAAAGCCGCCGAAGATCACTGAGTGAACCGCACCAATCCGAGCACATGCGAGCATAGCGTAGGCGGCCTGCGGTACCATTGGCATGTATATCGCAACCCGATCGCCTTTTTTAACACCCAACTTTCGCAAACCGTTGGCGAGTCGACCGACCTCGTCATGCAATTGCTGAAACGTCACGACATCGCTGTCACCCGGCTCGTCACCTTCCCACAAAAATGCCGGCTGGTCTTTACGGGCAGCCAGGTGGCGATCAATGCAATTGACCGCTACATTCAATTGGCCGTCTTCAAACCAGCGGATATGAAGATCGTCTCGACGGTACGAAACATCTTTGATTTTTGTTGGCGCTCGCATCCAGTCCAACATGGCAGATTGCTCTGCCCAAAAAGCTTCATTGTTGGAAGATGCAGAGTCGATCAGAGCCTGATAGCGTTGTTGATCAAGTAACGAGCGCTCGCGCGCGTGTGCAGGAACGGGGTAAAGGGTATCAGTCATGATTCACTTCCATGGTTTTCGATGTATCCAGTCACTCTATCTGAGCAGAATCAGAAGAACATCCGACTTTGGTCTAATCCATCGTTCAACATACGACTTTGGTCTGATAGACCAAAGGATAATTCAAAATGTTAATAAGATGTTTCATGTTAACACAGCTCCTATTCAACGAGGAATAACAATGAAACCTACAACAAAAGCGGTGCTCGGCCTGGCAATAGGCTCAATTTTAACCGGTGCAGGAATGTCATCAGCCATCGCTAACACAAATGTCACATTCAGTGGCTATGTGAAAGCAGATGGTATGTGGTCTACCTACAGCGACGGATCACTCGGCGCCAAGTCGGCCGGACGTGATTTCTATATCCCTGGTTTAACCCCAGTAAATGGACTCGACGAGGACTCTCAGTTCGACGCCCATGTGAAACAAAGTCGTTTTCGACTCACTTCAAGTACAGCTCTGGACAACGGTGAAACACTAACAGGTGTTTTTGAAATGGACTTTATGCTCGCACCTGGCGGTGATGAGCGGATCAGCAACAGTTATCAGCCACGGCTACGCCACGGGTTTCTGAAATACGGGAATTGGCTCGTTGGTCAGACGTGGACAACCTTTATGGACGTGGGTACCCTACCGGAAACGGTCGACTTCATCGGTAACACCGACGCGGCAATTTTCGTCCGTCAAACTCAGGTAAGGTATACCAACGGTCCATTTCAGATTGCCCTCGAAAATCCAGAATCGACGGTTACGGTCAACGGAAGCCGAGTGGTTACCGATGACAGTAGCATGCCTGATTTAACCGCCAAGTACACGTTTAAACAAGATTGGGGGTATTTCTCTGTTGCTGGCTTAATGCGCCAATTGGCCTACCAAGACGGTGCTGGCATTGACGAGACCACCAGCAGTTATGGCGTCAGCTTCGCCAGTAAAATAATGTTTGGTAAAGACGATTTACGCCTGATGCTCAACTACGGCTCAGGCCTTGGTCGCTATATCGGATTGAATACCAATAATGGTGCGGTACTTACTTCGGGCAACGATTTGGAGGCGATAGACTCTATGGGCTTCTCCGCTGCGTACCGGCATGTTCTGAATGACCAAACACGAATTAACTTCGTTTACGCAATGTATGATGCAGATGAAGACAGTGCACTTGAGGGCATGTTAACCAACAAACAAACTTGGAGCACGCGCGTGAATATCATGTATTCGCCGGTTGATAAAATTACCGTGGGTGCAGAATGGGCTCATGCTGAGATTGAAAAAGGCAGTGGCCTTGAAGGCGACATGAACCGGATTCAATTCATGGCTAAATACGCATTTTAATCGAGAAACGAGAACGAAAAAAGCTGCCAATTGGCAGCTTTTTTTTGTGTTACTTGCGGCTAGCGCGCAGCATCCACGCGGTTTTTTCGTGAATGCGCATGCGATCACCGACCAGAGCAGCCGTAGACTCATCGTCAGCATCCTGCGCTTGCTTAAGCACCTCGCGGCAGGTTTTCACTACTTGCTCATGGCCCTTAGTAAGATAGTCGACCATTTCTTCTGCCGATGGTACCTCTTCCACCTCTTCGATTGAAGAAAGCTTGGCAAACGCTTTGTAGGTGCCGGGTGCAAACACATCAAGAGTACGGATTCGCTCAGCTATTTCATCTACCGCTTCCGCCAATTCGGTATAATGCTCTTCGAACATGAGGTGCAGTTCACGAAACTGAGGGCCGGTCACGTTCCAGTGGAAATTGTGGGTCATCAGGTACAGGGTGTACGAATCTGCCAGTAACTTTTTCAATCCCTCTGCAATGTCTACACGATCGTTCTTTGCAATGCCGATATCAATCTGAGTCATAAATCCTCCAAAATTTGTTTTCGATGAGCCTTACCTGCTCACCCATCATGGCCATGTTTGATGCACAAAGTATTGACCAGGCTCAGTAAAATTGGAAATTGGTTTAGTCAATATGTTCTATAGATAAAACCTTTTGACCATGTTAATTACAATCTAATTTTCTGATTAACACCTGTTCAACCTGTGAATCGCGGTTTTGATGTAGCAGCATTCGTGCCGGAGTGTAAAATTGTGTCAAAGAGGATTGCGAAAAACACGTCTTAATCTACTTTTGAACAACAAAGATCGATGAATTTAACAGGAATAGGCCCTAATCAGTGCTTAAGGGCAGTGTTTAATAAAAAAATCGCTTAACTTGTGCAAATAAACACCAATTAAGTAGAGTTTTTATTAGCAAAATCCTGTATACTTCGCCGCGAAATTTTTCCCTAAACGATGAAGTGAAGCAATGGCTGATTTATCCAAATACAGAAATATCGGTATTTTCGCCCACGTAGACGCGGGTAAGACTACCACGACTGAACGTATTCTTAAGTTGACCGGTAAAATCCATAAAACCGGTGAAGTACATGACGGTGAGTCAACAACAGACTTTATGGAACAGGAAGCTGAGCGTGGTATTACCATCCAGTCAGCTGCCGTTACCTGTGAATGGAAAGGTCACCGTTTAAACGTAATCGATACTCCCGGACACGTAGACTTTACAGTTGAAGTATATCGTTCACTGAAAGTACTTGACGGTGGTATCGGCGTATTCTGTGGTTCTGGCGGTGTTGAGCCTCAGTCAGAAACCAACTGGCGTTATGCGAACGACTCTGAAGTTGCTCGAGTCATTTTTGTAAACAAACTGGACCGTATGGGTGCAGACTTCTACCGTGTGGTTGAGCAGGTCAAGCGCGTATTGGGTGCTAACCCATTAGTGATGACGTTGCCAATCGGTATCGAAGACGACTTCGTTGGTGTTGTAGACGTATTGACCAAGAAAGCCTACGTTTGGGATGACTCTGGTCTGCCTGAAAATTACGAAGTAAAAGACGTACCAGCTGACATGGTCGATAAAGTTGAAGAATATCATCAGATGCTGGTTGAGAGCGCTGTTGAGATGGACGACGACCTGATGATGGCCTACATGGATGGCGAAGAGATCTCTATTGAAGACATCAAGCGCTGTATCCGCAAAGGTACCCGTGACCTGTCGTTCTTCCCGACTTACTGTGGTTCTGCGTTTAAGAACAAAGGTGTTCAATTAGTATTGGATGCAGTTGTAGATTACCTGCCAAGCCCGACTGAAGTTGATCCTCAGCCTCTGACTGACGAAGAAGGTAACGAGACTGGCGAGCACGCAATTGTTTCTGCTGATGAGCCACTGCGTGCATTAGCATTCAAAATCATGGATGACCGTTTCGGTGCCCTGACCTTCGTGCGTATCTACTCAGGTAAACTGAAAAAAGGCGACACTATTCTTAACTCAGCAACAGGCAAAACTGAGCGTGTTGGCCGTATGGTTGAGATGCAGGCCGATGAGCGTAATGAATTAGACCACGCCCAAGCCGGTGATATCATCGCTATCGTAGGTATGAAGAACGTTCAGACCGGTCATACTCTGTGTGATCCTAAGCATGAGTGTACGCTGGAAGCTATGGTGTTCCCAGAGCCAGTAATCTCAATTGCTGTTGCACCTAAAGACAAAGGTGGTTCTGAGAAAATGGGTATCGCAATCGGTAAAATGGTTGCAGAAGATCCGTCTTTCCGTGTTGAAACTGATGAAGATTCTGGTGAAACCATCCTTAAAGGTATGGGTGAATTACACCTGGACATTAAGGTTGACATCCTGAAGCGTACTTACGGCGTTGAGCTGATTGTTGGTAAGCCACAAGTAGCCTACCGCGAGACCATCACTCAAGCAGTAGAAGACAGCTACACGCACAAGAAGCAGTCTGGTGGTTCTGGTCAGTACGGTAAGATTGACTACCGCATCAAGCCTGGTGAGCCAAACTCTGGTTTTACTTTCACCTCTACAGTTGTGGGTGGTAACGTACCTAAAGAATTCTTCCCTGCTATCGAAAAAGGTTTCGCTGGCATGATGAAGGAAGGTGTTCTGGCTGGCTTCCCGGTACTGGATGTTGAAGTTGAGTTGTACGATGGTGCATACCACGCAGTTGACTCATCTGCTATCGCGTTTGAAATCGCTGCTAAAGGCGCATTCCGTCAGTCGATTCCAAAAGCTGCACCTCAGTTGCTTGAGCCGATCATGAAAGTTGATGTGTTCACACCAGAAGATCACGTTGGTGATGTTATCGGTGACCTGAACCGTCGTCGCGGCATGATTAAAGACCAGGAAGCTGGCGTTACTGGCGTTCGCATCAAAGCTGATGTGCCTCTGTCAGAAATGTTTGGCTACATCGGTCACCTGCGTACTATGACCTCTGGTCGTGGTCAGTTCTCGATGGAATTCTCACACTACAGTGCATGTCCACAGAACGTTGCAGACGCAGTTATCGCAGAAGCGAAAGAGCGTAAAGAAAGTAAATAAGCAATATTGCTGATAAAAACCCGCCAACTGGCGGGTTTTTTTATTGCTGCGACAAGTTACCCACCAACAGGTTCACAAGGGGCTAATAACCCCGTAATATCAGCCCATACAAGAACAACAGCAGTGAGCACTATGTCTAACGATAATTTTGATCAGGATGTTCCCAAAGTCGTGTTGGACGACGAGGATCGCCAGGCCTACTTACGCCAGCGCCAACAAGCAGGCAAGACCAAAGCGCCGCCTCCTGCGAGCCCTGCCAAGCCAGCGAAAGCGCCTCGCTCAGGTGCTGGCGTAGCTTGGTTGGCAATTTTCTTAGCATTGGGTGCGGGTGGCGTCGGTGGCTGGCTATATCAGCTAACCCAACAACAACAAACTCAACTTGAAGCCTATCAAGTGCGCATAGCCGATCTCGAAGGGCGCCTCTCTGCGACCGGTGAAGAGATGGGTGAGTCAACCGTTGCGTTACAAGTGAAAGTGAAAGAGCTAACTGAAAAAACCCAAGTGCTGTGGACTGAAATGGACAAGTTATGGGGCTCAGCATGGCGGCGCAATCAAGCGGAGATCGGGGATAACAAAACCGCCATTGAGCAAATGCAAACACGCTATAACAATTTAAATAGTGCCACGACAAATTTAAAGACGAGCATAGACAAAGCAACTCAACAGACGGCTACACAAGTGACTAACTTGCAAGAAATGTTGTCGGTGCAACAGCTGAATCAGGAAGCGACACTTGAGTCAGTGTCACGATTATCCAGTGATGCCAACGCTTTGCAGCAACAAATTGCTAACCTGACAGAAAAGCTTTCAGACGCCAACAATAACAACTCGGCACTGTTGCGCAGGGTTAATCAGTTGGAGCAAAAGGTGGCAACCCTGAACCAGCTGATTCAGGGTCCGACCTCTTAATAGGGTGCGGGATACGTTTTATGCACCTTTGCTATTTCGTTTAACACCGTATCGGACAACCTCGCTGAAAATGCGGCGAGGTTTTCCTTCAGCTGAGTCTCACTCGTCGCGCCGATAATTGTAGAGGTAACGCCTTCTACCTGCCTGACCCACGCCAATGCCAGTTGTGCAGAAGTAAGGTTATGTTGCTCAGCAATCGCCTTATAGGCTGCGACAGCTTGATTGGCGGCTGGCGTGTCCCGGAACAGTCCATTGCGTTGCATCAATGTCCAACGACTCCCGAGGGGACGCTGGCCGTTCAAATACTTTCCGGACAATGCACCAGCCGCAAGCGGAGACCATGGAAGATAGGCGACATCTTCAAAACAACATTGCTCGATAAGATATGGCCAATCTTTGCTGTGCAATAAATTAAACTCATTTTGAATTGAAACGATACGCGGCACATTGTGTTCGCGACTCAATTGCAAATAGGCTGCGATACCCCAAGGCGTTTCATCCGATAAGCCTAAATGACGAATCTTTCCTTGCTCAATGCACCGCTGCGCAGCGTTGAGCAAATCCAGCATCTCGGCCTTTTGTTGTTCAGCGCTAGTATTTGAAAAACCAATATCACCCGGCCAATGCTTGGCAAAATGTGGATGAGTTCGATTTGGCCAGTGCAACTGGTATAAGTCAATGTAGTCAGTTTGCAATCGCTGCAATGAGGCATCAACGGCATCCACCAGGTCTTGACCTGTCATCGGTTTACCGTCACGAATCCAACTCAGTCCCGGCCCTGCCATTTTAGTTGCCACTATCCACTTATCTCTCTTTGATGGGTGGCGAGCTAACCAGTTACCCAAGATAGTTTCCGTTTTACCATAGGTATCTGGCGACGGCGGAATCGCATACATTTCAGCAGTATCTAAAAAATTTACCCCTGCATCCATGGCTACTTGCAATTGTCTGTCAGCGTCTGCTTGGGTATTTTGCACACCCCAGGTCATGGTGCCTAAACACACTTCTGATACATAAATTTCAGAACGGCCTAACCGGTTTGTCTCCATCTTCCCCACCTGTTTTCTTTTCAATTAACTACTTGACGAAATCGCCGAAACTTACTAAACCTAAAAAATATGCTGCGGAGAGTTGTAATGAATGCGCACCTTCCCCCCCCTATTAAAGATCCTGAATCTCTGGAGTTAGCACTAGATCCAAGCAACTTTTACCTGAATATTTTGCTCGATATTAATGAAACCCTCAACGACGTTATAGGAGAAAGTGAATGCACAGGGTTGATCGCTTTGGTCGCCGACAAAATGGGCCGCTACCTGGAGTCACTTTACCAGCAAGGGCTCGAACAACGACAGTTTGATATAAATACTCTAGCGGCAATTCTCGTCGATCTTAAACGCCGAATAAGCGGTAATTTCACCGTAGAAAGTATCAGTCCGACCAAAATTGTACTGATAAATTCCCGCTGCCCCTTCGGGGACGATGTCTTGGGCCACCCAACACTGTGCATGATGACCAGTAATGTGTTTGGCCGTATTTCTGCAAACTCCCTCGGATATGCGGCGGTCGAATTAGACAAAACGATCGCGCGAGGAGACGGTTGTTGTCATGTCACCGTCCACCTCGATCAAATTGAAGATGGACAAGACAATATCATTGAATACTTCAATATCTCCGACCTTTGAACAATCAATGGGACTACCTGACATTGCATATAGGTTAATCGAATTAATTCATGCCCCGGTGATACTTATCGACCAATCTGGCATGATTAAACGAATTAATAAAGAATCCAGACGCACATTTAACTATTCAGCTGAGCACAAAAATCTCGCTGATATTTTTATCACAGGATATAGCGAACAGTCGCTTTATTCTATCCAACAGTTGTTGCGCCGCGCCCAGGCTAGCACAGCGCCGCTGCCTACTAAACTGATTCATATTGAATCAAAACGAATTGTTCGCGCAGTTATCACCTCTTTGCGCACCGCGCCCGGGACTGAGCAACCAAATCACCTATTACTGCAATTCGATACTCGAATACATGGCTTAAATCGTAATCTCAGCGCAATAAACTCTGCAATGAAAGAACAAACGTCAATACTGCGCAAGCTTCGTGCTGAAGGCCTGCATGATCCTCTGACAGGATTGAAAAATCGCCGCTACATAGAGTCCGTGCTAAATATGGAGTGTAATCTTTCGCATCGCGTTTACTTACCATCGAGTTGTGTGCTGATTGATCTTGATCATTTTAAACAGGTCAACGATAAGTACGGACATGAAGCTGGGGATGCCGTGCTAGCCGAGATCGGCGCATTACTTACCCTGCAACGAAGAGAATCAGATATCATCGGACGCTGGGGAGGGGAGGAGTTTATCGCCTACTTCCATGGCGCTGACAGCAGCATGGCGTACGCTTTGTGCGAACAGCTGCGCCGTGCAATATCGGACTTATCGTTCGATTTTGATAAAAGCTTTCGCTGTACAGCCAGTTTTGGGATTACCCAGCTCACTCAGCAAGATGAGCAACTGGCCATGATTGCCCGCGCCGACAAAGCATTATACAAAGCGAAAGAGAATAACCGAAATTGCTGCGTTGTAGTTAACTAGCTCCAGATGCTCACCTGTTTGCCCTGATTAACACCAGCTCTCGTTGAGGCTCAACCAAATATTCCGCCCCACTTTCTGTAACGACGGCCATCTCCTCTACTGAGAACGTTTTCATGCTTCCATCCGAGCGCTGCCATTTATAAAAGCCATCAAACGCGAACACCATACCTTGCTGCAATGTTTTTAGCGCACTGGCCCGGGGATGCTCACTGTGTCCTCCTGATAACGACGGACCAATATCATGTGCTACATAGCCCACCGGATGACCTGAACTCCACATCACTGGAAGCGAACCATTGTCCTGCATAATATCACGCTGAGCTTTATCCACTTCGACGCCGCTAACCCCCGGTTTCATGGCGTTAAGCACCGCGCGATTGCCTTTTATGGCAATATCCCAATGATGTTGTATATGCTCAGGCGCTGCGCTCTCTCCTGGCTTTAACACGTATGCAAAGCGCTGAATGTCACTTACCCACATGTCATAGAGTTTTATACCAAAATCAATTTGGATCACATCACCCGGCATAATTACTTTATTGGTGGCGTGAGAGTGACCCCGATCTGGCCCAGAGTTCACATTGGGATTTTGTTCCGGGGACCAACCATCGGTCACACCTGCCTGTCTCATTTTATCTTTTAACCAACCGGCCACTTCAGCGTCGGTCGTTTTTCCGGGCTCAATTCGCTGATAAACCTCGTATTGCCAATCAGAAGTCATCTTCGCTGCTTCTCGTAAATACGCCACTTCCTGAGGTAATTTGACTGAAAGCCATTGGTATACCAGCTCTTGAGAGGAAACCAATTCGCCTTTGAAATCATGGTCCTTCAGCGCACTTTCCAGATCAATCCGCTGGGTATAGCTCAGCCCATCGGCCAAGGCTTCATGGCCGCTATTTACTGCAATGGTCTTCAGTGGCCGACGTTGAAGGTGTGAGGCCAAAGAAATGAGGCTGCTTTCGCCTCTGGCGACATCAATCACGTTACCGAATAGGCCTTTATCTTTAAGGGCCTGAGCTTCCCCGACAGGTGAAAATATGACGGAATGAAATGTCGATTTATCCAGGTAGAATAACACCGCAGCCTGACCGCCTGCGTTCTCACACCCCACATGGCTTGCCAATGGATCGTTGTTATCCTCACGACACAAAATAATCCAGCCATCAACACCAGCTCGCTGCATAGCCTGAGGCAGCAGCTCGTCGATTCGCTGCTTACGCACAGTTTGCCACTTTTCGGTATCTGCCGCGATTGCCGTTGTTTGCAGTGCAATAAGCACAATCACAATCCATAACGTTTTCATTTAGCCTTCCTTTTTACTGTGGCTGACGGCCACCTTATGCTTGAAGCGATGACTATATACTGACACACTCAGTACAAATAATAATCACGGAAGTCATCATGTTACGTTTAATTGCAATAATATGGGTCGGTCTTCTTTGCGCTGCTGAAGCGCAGGCTGCAGCTAATAAAACAGCATTGGTTGGAGGCCGGTTAATTGATGGTTATGGGGGGCGCCCGATCGCCAATAGCGTCATCCTTATAGAAAATGATCTAATCATCGCAGTGGGGAATATCGACAATACCCCGATTCCCGATGACTACACCCGGATTTCAACCGAGGGTATGGATGTCATGCCCGGATTGTGGGAAAACCACGCCCACCTTATGCTTAACGGCCACGCCGATTACAACCATTGGCATCCAACCTATCGAAACCGCTTAGAGGATGAGATCATGCCTGCCAGTGCAGTGCAGTTATTACTGGCAGGGGTAACGAGCGCCAGAGATTTGGGCGCGCCATTGGACCAATCGATAAGTATTAAGCAGCGAATTAATCAAGGCAAACTTCCTGGACCGAGACTCTACGTGACAGGTCCCTTTATTCAGGCTAAGCCTTATCCGGGCACTGATTGGTACCGATGGGGCGTATCCAGTGTTGAAGAGGCCAAGCAAAAGGTCCAGCAGCTGGCTGACGCTGGGGTTGATATCATCAAATTTATCGATCAGGACAAGATGCCTTTAGAGGTGGCGAAAGCGGTTGTCGATCATGCTCATCAGCTAGGATTAAAGGTGATTGGTCATAGCCACAGACCAGAGGAAATCCGTGTAGGCGTCAAAATTGGCATCGACAACTTCGAACATACGGGCCTGACGACAGCGCCAGAGTATCCAGATGATGTTATGACGATTATCAAAGAGAGAACCGCGACTGGACGAGTGGCCGGAGGCCCCCTGTTCTGGACCCCAACTGTTGAGGGACTGTATCAGTACCACTTCACCGTCGATAACCCGGAACGATTGGATGACGACTGCTGGCACCGAGGGCTAAAGCCAGACACGATTGCAGATATCCGGGCTTCCTTGTCTGAGCCCGGTAAACTCGATTACATGCAACTGACGCCATTGCGCCAACCTACCTTGAAACGTAAAGTCCAACAGTTACGCGAAGCCGGTGTGGTGTTTTTGGTGGGTACCGACAGTGGCATTCCGACCAAATTTCACTGTCAGTCAACCTGGAACGAAATGGCCATCCTTACTAATGAAATGGACATTCCCGCCATGGATGTTATTCGGGCCGCGACATATTGGCCGGCGGTCTTCATGGGCGTTCAAGACAAATCCGGCACCATCAGCGCTGGAAAATGGGCCGATATCATCGCGGTTAAAGGCGATGTGTTGCGATACATCAATAACCTCTCAGACGTCGACTTCGTGATGAAAGGCGGTGTTGTGTATAAACAAAATGGTCGCGCAGTTGAAGAAAACCTGTAACACCTAGCTTTCGGAATACCTGTCTGTCAGGCAGGTATTCCGCTTTGATTATTCAGCATAAGTTACAGGAGTGAGCGCTGGAAAGTTTTCAATAATCCGCTTAAACAATGTTTTATTCTGCTTACTCGTTTCTTGCACATAATCAAAATGGCTTTGGCCAACGGGTGGCTTATATCGCATCACAGTTTCAAGCAGTACAAAGTTGTCCCAAGGGTTCGAGCCCACTGCTTGAAGCGCATAGTCGAGCACATCAAGCCCCTGCGGCTGATTATCAAATGCATCCGGTGCACTGAGTACGATTTCCAATAGTTCTATATAGTTAGTATCCATTAAGGGCGCATAGTCATTGAAGTACCCTCTGTAATTGAAACCGAGCTCGGTGATGCCTATGCCTTGACTAAGCAAAAACTTCAGCGCCCTATAGTCTCTTTCTTCCGTGAGACTATAGAATGCCGTATCTGGGAAGCGACCACCGTCCTCGACAAACCCCATAACATGATTGTAGGGAAAGTTGGGTAATACGGA
>CAXQZJ010000002.1:0-12449 GCA_964228145.1 Alteromonadaceae bacterium
CGCTTGAATTGATGCATTTCGGCATCAAAATCTCTCACAAACTGTTGCCAGGTGAAGCGCTTAACACGTTCAGCACCGGCTAAACCCAGCGCTTCAGCATGTGCAGCATCGGCGGCCAGTTTCGCAATGCCCGTTGCAAAATCAGCAGGCTCACCTTCTACCAGGTAGCCTGTCTCACCATCAGCAACAACTTCTTTTGGACCCCCTTTGTTTACAGCAACAACGGGCTTCCCTCGACTCATTGCTTCCATGGGCGTTAATCCCAGGTCTTCGTTAAACGCCGTAAACAGGGTTGCATAACAGTTAGAATAAAGCGCCTGCATTTCCTGATCGGAAGGACCTATAACAAACTCGATGTTGTCATATCCCTCTGCCAACTTCTGCAAGCTCTCATAATAAGGTTGGCTCTTGTTATCCACCATACCGGCAATTACCAGTCGATAGCTCGAGTCGACGTCATCACAAAACCGTTTAAACGCTTCAATACCCAGCTCAATATTCTTCGTCCACATGATTCGGCCTGGCAGGAAAAAATAAGGTTCGCGCTGCGGGCACACCTGAATATGCTGTTCGTCAATACCAGGGTAATAAATGACAATGTCGTCGGGTTTACACAAGTTGGCCGCTAACACACGCTCTTCTACGGCCTTACTGATACAAATCACTTTGTTGTATTGCTTCCAGCACCACTTATCAACTAGTTTGTAACCCCACTCCATCAGATGGGCCATCCACTGCTTTTGAGCATGTTTTTGTAAATGGCGTTTACGGTATTCTAAATCGTAAACCGCCCTTAGCGGGGTAAAACACAAATTAACAGTTGGAATACTGCGATTTCTGAACTGCAAAAAAGAACCTAGCCCGTCACAACATATCACCAGTACATCAAAATCTTCCAGCGGTAATTTGGTTGATGCAATTGTTTTTCCGGCAGACAAAACAGCGCCGTAGCTGCGTTCCACCGAGACCGGGTTTATCTCAACTATATTATGATCAGCCAATTCGGGATACGTACCCTGCTTATCATAATGGCTGGTGAAAACCGTAATCTCGTGCTCCGACAATTTAAAAATTTCTAAAATTGTCCTTTCCAGACCACTCTTTAAATATACCCAGGGGTGATAAATGGCGATTTTCACGTTACTAATCCATTTTCTGACATCATTGATTGTTTAACTTGTTGATATACAGCCAGCAAATCATCGGTGTGAGACTGCCAGTTGTATGTCAGCGCGGTTTCTCGGTTTTTTTGACCGTCGCGTTTCATCCGCTCCGGATCGTTTATTAATTGTTGAATAGCCTCTGCAATCGCCTGACTATCCGTCGCATCCACTTTGATTCCTGCGAAAGGTAGTTCACTGCTTGACACAATCGCACATCCGGAAGCCATAGCTTCTGCGACAGCAAGGCCAAACGTTTCAACGCGTGTTGGAAACACAAAAATGGCTGCACGAGAGAGCAAATCAGCCATTGCTAATCGGTTGGTGAACGGTTCAAAGCGTACATTGGGCAAGTCGTTTAGTTCAGCCATGGCCGTGTGACTACCCCAGCCGGTGATGACAAATTCAACCTGTGGTAAAGAACGGGCTGCGGTAATTACCTGCTGTAAACCTTTACGCGGGTTTAACTTACCGGCAAACATGACAAAGGACTTGTCACCCGGCGTATAGTCTTCAAGACTAATACCAGGCTCAATCACAACTGATTCAGCAGTTGAAATCCCCATTGACTCAGCATAGCGCTGCGAAAAGTCACTGATATAAATATCTTTGGCAGCAGGCATGGTGACAAGCTTTCGCTCAAACCATTCAAACAAGCGCCCAACAACCGGCCCCTTCATAGTTCGCCACTCTTTACCAAATAACGCCAACATCATTTTGATCAATGGTATATTCAGAGTTGAAGCTACTCGGGTGGCCGGAATAACAGAGTGATAGGTAAACGCCTGAATAACGTCGGCATCATGGCAATATGGGAGCAATACAGACGCTTTCAGATTAAAAGCGTAAACACTGCAGGGTATTCGGATTGTTTTTATGCCGTCAAACTCAGTCTGTTCAGGGTCGCCTGTGGTTAACACCGTAATTCGGATCCCCCGAGCCTGAAGGTGTTTGGCCATTTGATGTACCACATATTCGCCGCCTCCCGCGTAATCGGGCGGGAATCGCTCATGGATCATCACGACATGCTTTACCATCGTCATAGCAATACGCTTCTGTAACGGAGTGTGCCGGTTACCAACGCGTACCAGGTAAATAAGCTACGCGGCAACCCCGCACCAATCCGAACAACCCTTAAAATTGGATTCGGCATAGCGCTTCCACTTTTATAACGCTGAACAAGATAGGGCGTACACAACAATAAGAACCAGAAGAAACCACTTAATGAAGCAATAACGCCAAGCATGAACAATTGAAAATACGCGGTCTCTGCGGTTAAAAAATAACGGTGCCACATAAAGTCTCGAAGCTCTGGGTGCTTCTCCATGAGGTAGGGTAAATGTTTAAAGAACAAAGGCTCCTTCAACCATTTCCAGAAAGAAACATGGAAAACATGGTGATACACAGTGGCTGTATCCTGAAAAACTGCGTCGAACCCGGCTTTACGAACTTTCCAACCTAAGTCAGTGTCCTCACCGTAGAACTTGTCCATAAACTCTGCAGAAAACCCATCTACAGCGTCGAATGCCGCCTTACTGTAAAATATGTTACAAGTTTCAAAGAATATCGACTCACCGGTAATGCTCACGGTCTTTTCCAGAAAGCGGCGTTGATGGGCTGGGTTGGGCAGCGTCCTGCCTTGCACTAAGCCTACCGGTTTAGCCCCTTCCGACGTTTGAAAACCTTTTACTCCATTTGCTATCCAGTCGGGCTCGGCAATACAGTCATCATCGATAAATGCAATGATGTCCCCCTTCGCATGCGTACCGCCATGGTGTCTGGACGGCGTTGGCGTATTATTGTGTTTTTTAACGTACTGCAAGGGTACTGGCGATGTCGATTGCCATTGTTTTACCGCTTCCTCGGTGCCATCGTCAGAATAATTATGTACCACAACAATTTCGAAACTCGCGGGATCGTAGGTCTGTGCATACAGAGATTGAAGCAGTTGCTCGAGTAATGCTTTGCGCCCGTGAGTCGGAACGACAATCGTGACGAAGGGAGACGTGCTGGTCATGCAGGTTCTCCCAGCGCCATGCCTCTATAGTGCTGTAAATACTGTAAGCCTAATTGTTCCCAACTAAATGCTGCAGCACGATGTTTACAGGCACGTTCTGTGTCACTATTGATGCCTGAAATAGCCGATAAAATCGCAGTTTCAAGGCCGGTTTGATTGGTTGCCAGCCCCTCTTCCATATCAGGTTCAAAAAGCGTTCCTACCGCAGAAGAATCAATAATGTCCGGAATACCAGCATGGTTGCAGCCTACCACCGGGGTACCTTGCGCCAATGACTCAACGACAACCAGCCCAAAGGCTTCCCAAACAGCGGGCAACACGGTCACCGTTGCGTTGGCATATAATGCCGGCAAGTCCTCGACCTGCCCGCGTCCCAAAAACAGAATATCGGCCTGATGTGCATGTACGTCAGGCTGCTGCATAATCGCCTGCCTGCTGGCATCGCTGATATTCCCAGAATAGGTCAACGTTGCCTGAGGGTAGACTTGTTTTACCTTCACAAACGCACGCGCTAGCAGCGCCGCACCTTTTCGGGGTTCATTACAATCCCCAACAAACAACAATGACACGGGTGAGGTATTGGCAGTTTCTGAGATCCTATCGACAACGGGTTCGCAGAATACCGGCGGCGGCAATATGAACGAGCTACAATCGAAGTCCTGACTAAGTTGTTGCTGAGCAAACGTAGATAACACCCATACTTCATCTGCGTGTTTAAGCGTTTGCGCAAAAAACCAGGCATCCAGCGGCACCGCTCTGAAGTAGCGTTTCGTGGGGATCCCCACGGCATGAAATACAATTTTATACGGCAAACCATAGCGACGCCTCGCCACTATCGCGGCATAAGCGTCAAAATAGTTAAGGCAATGAACGACATCGGCCTTCGTGTGCTTTAGGCGAGAGCTCAAGGCAAAAGCAAAATAATGGCAATCATTCCACTGCCGGAAGCGACTATGCCATTTACCTGCAATCGTATGATGGGTCACATCGCCGTCTTGCCATACCCGCTCATCCGGTGCCATAGAGTAGGTTTCAACCTGAGCCCCTTTCCCGCTAAGGTAAACAGCAAGATCATTAAGTATACGCTCTGAGCCTCTTCGCACATGCGGCCAACGATAAGGGTTTGTGATTGCAATGACCCCGTTGTTCATTTTAAACCCTGTCATCCGCTTTAGAAGTAGGCGCGGTACTTTCCGCCCCTTCTAACTCAACCGGGCGGCGCCGTTGACCATTCAATGGTGTAGGGGGTAACCAGCGCTTTTCGCCGAGTGAAAAAAAAGCGTCGTCATCCACTTTACGTAAAGCCTGGATATGTTTTCGTTGCGACCATGTGGTAGGCAACTTCCGGATGTTCCAAACTAATGCAGACAGCTTCGCGAGCCGGTAAGGTTTTACAATTAAATCGATAAGACTGAAAGACAAATACACAAACAACCGAGCCAACAAGGCCGGTGCCTGGGCATTCTGAATTAACGAGGCCAAACGATTCTTACAATAATGCCGCACGATTATGCCATTTGCTTCACCTGGTTGAGCCTGCACTTTATGATAAGCATGTAGCTCGGGGTGAACCCACACACTGTAACCAGCGATATTCAATTTCCAACCAATATCTGAGTCTTCATAACCATAAAAATAGCGTTCGTCGAAGGCGCCAACCTGTTCAAGCGCGTCGGCATTGACCAGCATGGCAGAACAATTAATCCAGATGCGTTGTTCGGGCTTAGTCAGAGTGTCGATACTGACGTTTTCACACAAATCCCAGGCGAAACCAAAAAAGCCAATGTCGCCACCAAAGGCATTTACACGCTGTCGGTCGAAATCATAGATCACTGCACCGCCAACACCGGTAACGTCAGGACGCGCTTGCATAAACTGCAAGGCGGTGGCTATCCAGTCCTGTTTTAAATTGACATCGCTGTCTAAAAACAAGACTTTAGGCGCTTTGCGATTAGCCAACCCTAAATTTCTTGCACTGGCCGGCCCGTTCGGTGGCTTTACAAAATAGCGGATAGGAATTTCAGTATGCTCAGCCATAGACGCCACCATGCCAGCGGTATTATCAACAGAACTGTTGTCCACAACGATAATCTCGAACTGCCGGGTGGTTTGCTCAAGCAAATGTGACAGTGTTTGCTTGAGTTCCGCTTCCCGGTTATACGTTGGGATGATGACCGACACCGCTAATTGCGTCTCCATACGCGTTCCCATCTCCTGACTACGGCTTAAAGACCAGTTTGGTAATACTCATCGGGGCAAAGCTTATTTCAACGGACTGTCCGTCTCCACCGTTGGTCGGCGTCACCGTTTTTTGCTCTCGGGAAACACGAATTTCCTTGTCGGCGCCTTTGTTAAAACGCGCCATATTGACCTGCTTGGCCCAATCTAAACCAAGAATACTAGGCAATTGCGTGCCTGTATTTGCATCCAGAGAGTCAGCTGTCATGACCGTCATGTCGTAAGCCCCATAGCTGGTCCTGCTGCGTACATTCAGTGTCGTGGTCACCGGCGAGGAGAAGTGCTTATTTACCACCATAACAATCAATTTTCCGTCTTTTTCAACGGAAGTAACATCGAGATACGGCACGCGTTTTACGGCATCAATGACACCAATTGAACGTGATGCAAAACTGTCAACGTCAACCTTGGTGTCAACCACTGAACCGTTAATCACCTCAGCATACATATCAAACGCGATCATTGGCGCAGTAGGTACAAATTTACCATCGCGATTGCCTAACCAGCCCATAAATCCCATGTCGGTCAATTTAAACGCATTGGCAATTTCAACCCGGGGCTGACGAAGGAAGGTATTCATAGTGGCCCCCACGAAGAGAGAAGAGCCAAAGGTTTTAATATGGTCAACCCACTTACTGCTGGGTAATACATGGAAAAAAGGCCCCCACTCTGTAATGGCGACACCAATTTTCTTGTTTGGTTTGTCGTAGTTTGCCAGCAATTTGTCCAGCGACTGAATATTCGCTTCTATATTTAATGGTGCAGCCAGCATCGCTTTGTATACTTCTTTGGGATCAGCGTTTTCTCCACCGCCCATTAATACCGGCGCGTAGGCATTGTGCACAGCAAAAAAGTCAACATCATCACCTACTCTATTAAGAATGGTTTTACTCCAGTTGTCTGACTTTATGAATCGGTAACTGCCGTAGTTTAGCCCGCCAATTGCACCCAGCTTTATTGAAGGGTCGACAGCTTTCATTGCAGACGCAAACGCCTTGTAACGGTTGGCATATTCCTTGGCACTGATCTCTGCACCAGATAAATCACCATCCATATACAGCTCGTTACCAATCTCCCATAGGGATACATTTTGCTTTTTCTTATTGTTTAAATAATCAACCCAATCAGCTGCCATTTTGGGCGTGCCGTGACCGGCGTTCACAGTTATAAGTAAGTCGGCCCCCGTCTGTTTACTCAGATACACCAATTCATCGGTGCCGAAAAAGTGCTGAGACTTTGGCCCGTCGGGATAATGAAGGGCTGCCGGCCGGCTTTTTTGTGGGCCTACGCCGTCCTGCCAATTGTAGTAGTCTGAGAAAACACCACCTGGGAAACGGTACAGCGTAAACGCCGAGGATTTGATCTCACTGACGGCTTGCTTATCAACACTGTTCGACGCGGTAGACCATAAGCCCTGACCGTTATTGATCCACTCAATATTGGTACCGAATAACGACCTCGGCACTTTTCTGATTATGTTGTTGGTGTTAATGGTTACAGACGCTGATAAAGGACCGGTACTTTCGGCTTCTTTACTCACTGCGCTTCCTGAACCGGTAAGCTTGATGTCGTCAAAGTAAGCATGCCCCGACGTAGTGTTGGTAATGGCGTAAACAATGATATTCTTGGCATGAGGGGCAACCGTTAAATTTGCCTCATGTGCCACCAATTTACCCTGAGAGTCTGTTTGCTTGAATTGGATAAAATCAAAGCCATCACCGTCGCCCAGCACGTGAACACCCACTATTGCCAATGCGTTATCATCTGCACCGACCAGCGCTGTTACTTTTACGGTTTGCCCGGCAAACTGGCTGGCGTCAAGCATTTGACCTGCGCCCAGAAGATCACTGCCGGTGTTTTGTGCGTTTGGTGTTAAACGAAGTACATTGCCATTGCCGGTTTTAAGCGTTGTGAGGTCAATCGTGCCCTTACCCTGTACTTTTTGATCAATATGCCAAAGCGCCGGGCTACCGTTGACGGCTTGTTCAAATCCCGTATTTTGTAATGCTACCGGCAGTCCGGCACTGGACTCACCACAGCTGGCAACCAATAATGCAGCAGCTAAAGCTGAGGTACGTGTTAGTACTTTACATTGCTTCCAGTGTTTCATTCTGCCTCTCAGTTATCCCGTTTCAGGACAAATTTTAAGTCTTTAAAGAACTAAAGTGCGATAGCGCACACTGCCGTAAATTAGTGCGCCGCACATGACGTAATTTCGAACCGTATTGAGTACTAATCTTCCCAACGCCATACCGACAGCTTTTGGCGCTAGCGTTTTGGCTTTTAGCGCTGCAACGACAATAGCTGCTGCGGGCAACCATAAAAGCAGCGTTGGGCTAACAATAAGCACTGCGATCATTAACACAGCTAACGCGTAATAAATAACACTCGGGGGATAGAAAAATACGTTGCCAGCCAAAAGCTTACTTCTTAGCGCTGGATGCATTTTAATTAAGGCCGGGAGTAAAAATAACCGCAACGGTTCAAGTAACCATTCTCCCGGTGGTAAGTGCTGTACTTCGTGATACACAACAGCTTTGGGCATGAACTGGTAAGGACCACCGCTATCCCTGACACGCCAGGCTAAATCCGTGTCTGCAGCTTCAACCGACTGACCGCAAATATTTGGGAACGATAGCGTTTCATCAAACCCACCATGCGAGAGAAACACATCACGTCGATAAAATGAATTGGCGGTAGGATAAGTAGGGTGTTCTTCCAGTGCTACCACGGTTTTCCGGGAGAAAAAGCCCATTTCACTGAGTTGCTCTGGCTTAAAGTCGATCACACCAGTCGCCATTGACAGTGCCGCATATTGTGTAAATACATCAGCAGCCGCACTCAACCAATCCACATCCGGACGACAATCACTGTCTAAAAATGCAATGATCTGCCCTTTTGCTTCCCTGACACCCAAATTTCTTGCCGGTGCAGGTCCTCGCTCACAATCCGGATTTTTAATCACATTAAGCGCGTACGGATAATCTTCGCTTTCTGCACTTAGCGATTCAAATGTGCCGTCTGTCGAGCCGTTGTCAACCACAACGACTTCAAACTCGCTGGCAGGCAACGTTTGCGCGGCTAAGCCACGCAATGCATCCCTTAACAGCTCTAGTCGATTACGGGTTGGAATAACAACCGAAAATAACATGGTTTCGCTAACCCCAATTGATTAACCTTGCTGTTGAAAATACTGTTTGTACCATTCTACTGTTTCAGTTAACGCCTGCTCCAGCGTGTAGGATGGAGACCAACCCAGTACTTCTTTCGCCTTGCTATTACTCAGGTATTGATGCGGTATTTCACCTTTTGCTTCATTCAGAATCACCGGTTCAAGGTGGGTCTTACCGGCAATTTTTAAGATTTGCTCTGTAATCTGAAGCGGATTCAATTGCAATTCAGCGCTGTAGTTAAATGCGTGGCCGTGAATCTCGTCATTTTCCATCGCTTCAGCCAGAATCAGATAGAAATTCACAATGTCCTTAACGTATACATAATCACGGATAAACGTGCCATCACTTCGAATTATTGGGTTTTCGTCGTGTAACACAGAACGAATGGTACCGGGCACAATCCGGTTAAAGTTCAAATCTCCACCGCCGAAGAAGTTGCCACAACGCGTGATAGTAACAGGTGTTTTGTACGTGTTGTGATACGTCTGGGAAATGAGGTCGGTGCAGCTTTTTGATACATCGTAAGGGTGCATACCCTGCAACGGCATTGATTCATCGTAAGGCAGTACAGGTTGTTCACCATAGGCTTTATCACTGGACGCCACCAGAACACGTTTGACGGTATTTACCTGACGACAAGCTTCCAGCACATTCCATGTCCCTTTGATATTTGCCTCGAAAGTTGACACTGGATTGCGATTCGCAACGCCTACAATGGGTTGTGCGCCCAAGTGAAACACGGTATCGACTTCGTATTCGTTAATAGCCCGTACAATAGTGTCATAATCTTCTAAGCGACCAAACACGGCGTGTTCTGGCGCAGTGTCACCAATCAACAAGTCTTTTTTACTGCTGCTGACATCACGAATTAGCCCAACGGTATTGGCGCCCATGGCGTTGAGCTCTTTCATAACCCAGCCCCCCAGGAAGCCTGTACAACCGGTTACAAATACGTTTCTATTTTCCCAAAATGATTTTGTAATCATGATCTGTTCCTATAAAAATCAATCTCCTGCAAGTTAGCAGGAAGATTCAAGTTCCTCGTGATGATAAAACGAAACGTTGTGGTGACCGCTTTGGAATAAGTCGATATTGCCAACGCGCCCTTGCTCTATCATTTCTTCCAGTTCTTTTTGATCTTTCTGGGTGTCCATTGATTTAAAGAAACCGTCATGCTTATAGCAAAACAACTTGCCTTGTTCGGTTAGTTTCGGCAATACCTGCTGCTCCAGGTTAGTGCCGTCCCACTCATTGAATATGGTTTTCTCCATTACGAAGAAACCGGCATTAATCCAATGGCTTTTTAACCGTGGCTTTTCGATAAACCCGTTTACACATCCGGATTCGTCGGTTTCTACTGTGCCATATTGGGACTGCAGGGGGACACTGGTCAAGGTAGCAAGTCCATCATGTGAATCATGGAATTCAATGATCTTATTTACTTCAACATCACAGATACCGTCACCGTACGTAGCCAGGAACTTATCGCGTAACAGGTGACGACAATTATAAATACGGCCAGCCGTATCTGTATCCTCACCAGTGTCGACAATCTTGATGTCCCATTCGTAGTCTTTATTCGAAAAGTAGTCCAGGATAACTTCTTTGCGATGTCCAACCGACACAATGAATTCATTGTGTCCTTGCGAGGCAAACAGACGCATTATTTGAACCAGCATAGGCTTGCCACAAACGGGCATCATGGGTTTTGGCAGATATTCGGTAAATGGGTACGCCCTGGTTCCCTTACCGCCGGCGAGTATGACCACTTGCATTACGTTCTCCTGTTTTCCTTTTAACGCTAAATTAACGGTTAATTTCTGCTACATAATTGATTTATAGTACGCGATGGTCTTCTCCAGACCATCGTAAAGCGGCACCTCTGGCTGCCATCCCAACATCGATTTCGCCCTTGAGATATCGGGTTGGCGCTGCATGGGATCGTCTTGCGGTAACGGCTTATAAATAATGTCTGGTGAATTAGGAATTTTGCTTCTTACCAACTCGGCTAACTCTTTAATGGTAAATTCAACCGGGTTGCCCAGATTCACAGGGCCAGTCACATCCGGTGTGTTCATGAAACGCATCAACGCTTCTACTAAATCGTCAACAAAACAAAACGAGCGTGTTTGGCCACCATCGCCATATAAAGTTAAAGGCTCACCCCGTAATGCCTGAGCAATAAAATTCGACACCACACGCCCGTCATCAACGGCCATGCGTGGACCATAGGTATTGAAAATACGCGCAACACGAATATCCACGTTGTGTTGTCGGTGATAATCAAAACACAGCGTTTCAGCACAACGTTTGCCTTCGTCGTAACAAGCGCGAGGCCCAATGGGATTCACGTTTCCCCAATAGGCTTCAACTTGTGGATGTTGGCTCGGATCACCATACACTTCGCTGGTAGAGGCCTGCAATAGGGTCGCGCCAACTCGCTTTGCCAACCCCAGCATATTTATTGCACCGTGCACGGCAGTTTTGACTGTTTGAACCGGATCGTACTGGTAATGAATCGGTGACGCCGGACAGGCCAGGTTATAAATTTGGTCGACCTCAACATAGAGCGGAAACGTTACATCGTGTCGCAAAATTTCGAAGTTTTCTAACCCCATCAGCTGGCGCACATTTCGCTTATTACCGGTATAGAAATTATCAACACAAAGGACGTCATGCCCTTCTTTTACTAACCGATCACACAAGTGGGAACCAATAAAGCCCGCACCACCCGTAACCATAATTCTCAGTTGCTTTTGTGGCATAGTCACTCTCCGCGCTCCATATCACCGCTATCAGTAAAGGCAGTTTGCAAAATTTCCTGATTGCTACGCCTCATACATCCACCTCAACGTATCTTCCATTGTGTACTTGAACACGTTGCCAACCTGGCTTATTAGCTTTTGATTACTTCCAAATAGCTGCTTAATCTCATTTTTACGTACAAACCTGGGATCGACATTTACCTGCAAACTGTGTCCGGATATTCGAGATAACATATTAATAATGTCTGATATTGAGCAGGCATTACCGCTACAAATATTGACCGTAGAAGATGCTTCACCACTCTCAAGTAAACGCAGGTAAGCTGAACACACATCGCGGACATCTGAAAAATCACGAGCGACGTCCAGGTTGCCAAGAGACAACTCAGATGCCTTCTGCTTAAACGCTTCGACAATTTGTGGTACCAAAAAGTGTGAAGCCTGCCCTCTGCCGGTGTAATTGAACGGTCGGACTATTTGAATAGGCAGGTCCTTCATTCTCAGGCCAACAGCTTTTTCCATCGCTTCTTTGGATATGCCGTAATCGTTAACGGGTGCAGTTGGGCATGATTCGTCGATAGGCATACTTTCCGGTGTGCCATACACAATGCCGCTACTGGAAAGTAAAACTTTTTGGGGTTTTGAATTGCATTCTAGTAATGCTTGTAGCAGGTTCAGCGTGCCGACTAAGTTTGTTTTATATAATTCAGAGATGTTGTCGTGTTGTACAAAAGTGACTGCACCAAGGTGCACGACATACTGAAAATCAATAGAAGACAGGCGATGCGTAAGTTGATAGAGATCAGTTAGATCAGCTTCAATGTAAGGACACAAGTCGAAACCTGAATCCCTTACTAAACCTATACAATTATAACCATTATCCATGGCTCTGCGGATGAAATGACGACCCGTAAAGCCCAGAGCTCCCGTAACCAGAATCGTTTTCATATTAATATTTGAATATATTCACAGTTGAAGTATTCCCTTACTACCAGTAGCGATATTTATGCTTTCTCAAAGCTCTTGACGCATTTACAACGCTAAACTTGGGTGCTGAATTTGATTGGCAATGACTTATTATTATCTGATGACTAAT
>CAXQZJ010000003.1:0-26776 GCA_964228145.1 Alteromonadaceae bacterium
ACAACAGCGAATAACAGCATTTTAGCTATGCTTATGTAAAAAAGACTGACACTAATAAGAGGCGACTGCCGCCACAGAAATTGACCTAGCCTTAACAATAATTTGTATACTTACCCGACCCCTTGAATAGCAAACCGGACCGACCATGCTCAAGCTGTTAAGCCTAGCTATGCTGTTAAATTCTGTAATCTGCACTTATGCGTGCGCCTCACAAACGGATTTTAACCTGCAACAAAACAGCACCGTCTCAAGGTTCGAATATCACTGGCTGGATGCCGAGCGTCAGCCTCAGCAATTGGCGTTTAGATTAAATAACACTCAACTGTTTTCGCTGTTTCGCGACTTTATCCCATTTGAACAAGCTCGCCTGGATCGCGAGGTATTTATGGCCGCGCAGAAAATCGCGGCCAGCGCGGATCCCCGTGTGATTGATATTCAAGTAAAGCAGGGTTTCGAACAACTTGAGATTCAATACCAAGCTTATGATCAGGACACACTCGCCCTATGGCAAAACCGGCTTACCGAGGCACTAGAGACAACCCGCAGCAACTATTTGCAACGTCACTACTACACTCGCTTTAGCACGTCCCTGTTGCCCAATGGCATCAAGCCCGACCATAAGCGCTTTATTGTTGAAAGTGAACCCTTGCTAACCCCGGTTGTTGAGGCATTTAAAGGATTGCTTGGCAGCCAGGCAAGTGAAACGGACATTATCAACACTGTCATTAATTGGGTTCAGTCCATCCCCTATAACAGCCTTGAGGAACAAGACAATGCCAGAGGCCCGGGGTTCCTGCCGCCTAATCAACTGCTGTTTCAAAATCACGGCGATTGCGATAGTAAGGCGGTGCTGGCAGCAGCCGTTTTGCACAACCTGCTGCCCCACTATAATTTGGTGATGGTCTATTTACCTGATCACGCTTTACTGGCGATTCAAAAATCCGCAATCAGTGACGAAAAAACCTTGTTCTATCAGGGCGAAGAGTTAGTGTTTTTAGAGGTAGCCGGTCCGGCCGTGGTGCCAGCCGGACAACTTAGTGACAGTAGCGAGCGAGCCATCGCCCAAGGCCAACTCGAAATTGAGGAAATCCAGTTTCGCCGTTAATCTTCAGCCCCCAGCGCTTTGGCTCGAGCGGCCCGCGCACTGTTGTCTGATGTGGTGGTCCAGCCCTGTAAGTTCTGTTTTATCAGTCCCAACAGAGCATCGATATGCTGAGGGTCAGCATTTAACGCTTCAATATACTCGTAACGTTCGCCACCCGCCTCAATAAAATATTCCCGGTTCTCTTCGCCGATTTCCTCGATGGTTTCCAGACAATCGGCTGAAAACCCGGGACACACTACCTGCACCGATTTAACCCCGGCCCCGGGCAGCGCCTTGAGGGTCTCATCTGTATAAGGTTTGAGCCACTCCTCCCGACCAAAGCGGGATTGGAAGGTGGTTTGATACTCTTGCTCGTTCAAACCCAAATTTTCGGCTATCAAACGTGAGGTTTTGTAGCATTGGCAATGGTATGGGTCGCCATTGAGTAAGTAGCGTTTTGGTATGCCATGGTAGGACAAAATGAGTTTGTCCGCCCGACCATATTGCTGCCAATGGGCCCTGATCTTATCTGCAACTGCCTGGATGTATGGAGAATAGTCACAATACTGATTAACAAAACGAAGTTCCGGCAACCAGCGGCGCTGAGTAAAATCTTTGGCAATGGCGTCAAAGGTAGATCCGCTGGTACTACCGCTGTATTGAGGATAAAGCGGTAATACCACAACTTTACGTACCCCTTGATTGAGCATGTTATCCAGCGCCGTACTGACTGAAGGCTGGCCATAGCGCATAGCAAAATCGACCAACAGATTTTCACCATATTCGTCTTGTAATCGTTGTCGCAAAGCCTCTGCTTGTGCCTGAGTATGGAACATTAGCGGTGAGCCTTTGTCAGTCCACACGGTTTTATACGCTTCAGCTGAACGCTTAGGACGGATATTCAGGATCACGCCATTGAGAATGAACCACCATAACAGGCGGGGTACTTCGACCACCCGGGGATCGGATAAAAATTCTTTCAAATAAGGACGCAACGCTTGCTTGGTGGGCGCTTGTGGCGTACCCAGATTGGTAATTAACACGCCTATCTTATCTGCTTGTTGGTGACTAAAACCTGGTGTCCCCGTGTATTTCATGCCGTTGAATACCCATCTTGTTGTAAGGTTTAACATACCGGCTAAGCATACCCTATTCGGCGTAAAAACCGCAGGTATCCATTAACCAAAAAACTGATTGAGTGCTTTTACGTAGTCGAATAAGACTTGGGTCAATACCTTGAGCTTGTTATTAGCAACAATTAGTGCTCTAGTAACCTGCCTATAAATCAGATTCAGGGAAACAGATATGAAAACACTCGCAACGATTGCCATAACCGGATTGATGATATTCAGCCCGCTCGCTTGTGCGCAGAACGCCAGTCAGGCCAAGGTCGACCAGTTGATGACCATTATGGACATCAAAAAACTGTTTAATGCCAGCATGGATGCCATGATGCCGGTCATCGACCAACAGGCACAGCAATTAGGGTTAAACAGCACTGAAAAAGCGGAACTAACCCAAATCTACAAAGATTGGTTAGAGCAAGATCTGGATCAGGATTATATTTTCCGCCAGTTAGGCAACATTTATGCAGAAGCCTACACCGATGCGGAAATGGATGCACTTATCCAATTCTATCAATCACCGGTCGGTCAAAAATCACTGCGGATCATGCCAGAAATTATGGCAAAGAGTTCTCAACTGGGCATGCAAGAAGCGCAATCAAAACAGCAACAGCTGCTAAATCGATTGCAGCCTTTCTTTCAAAAGCACCAGTCAAAATAAGCAGTGTTGTGTCCCATTTAGTCCTTGGTAGGGCTAAATGGGCACGATGTTGTTGAACGTCTGGCCTGAGACTAGTGTTGTTTTTGCCAGGCTGACATTGAGCCTAAATACACATCAAGGTGCGCAAACCCATGTAACCTGAGCCAGGATGCCGCCACTGTGGCACGTTTACCACTGGCGCACATCACGGTAATTTTCTGGCCCTTATCCAGGCTTTGCCACTTCGATGGTAAATGACCAAGATAAATATGCGTACTTTGTTCAATTTGCGCTTTTGCCACTTCCGTTTTCTTACGCACATCCAGCAAATGCCAGTTTTGTCCTGAACGCAGACGCTGCTCAACATCTTGGGTATTTACGACCTCAAGGCTATCGTAAGGCCGTCCCTGTGCGGCATGCTCAGGCATTGAAAGGGGTAAATAGCCAACACAATTATCGTAGCCAATGCGGGCAAATTCCAACTGAGCATTGTGTGCCGTCACCGGCGAGTCTGTGATCAATACAAATTCATCTTGCGGATCGAGCAGCCAGCCTGCGTAAGCGCTAATCAATCCGGTAGGCAGACATAAACTACCGGGTATAAAGCCACTGCGAAATGCGTCAACACCCCGAATGTCTATCTTGAGGGCTGACTGCTTGTCCTGTAGCTGCTGATAATCAAGCTTGGTTAATGCTGCGCTATCAGGCAGCGTATCCGGACCCGTAAGGTTCAGCTTTTCCATTAATGCAAAATACGGTGGACGATAATGGAACTCCCGGGTCTTTTTCTCAATAAAGGTATCTCTGTCCCACTGCAAAGCTGGGTTATTGTCCCACTCGTGGGCAACAGTCGAAAACTCCCGCTCGGCCATACCATCACCACATACCGACCCTGCTCCGTGAGCAGGGTACAATTGTGCAGAGCCTGCGCGCTGGCGAATTTTTTGTAAACTGTCATACAGCAAACCCGCCACATGCCGCGCCTCGTCTGGATAAAAATCTGTACGTCCGACGTCGCCGACAAATAGCGCGTCTCCGGTGAAAACAGCCACAGGTCCCTGCTGATAAGCTCGGTCAAATAATAAAAAACTGATGCTGTCTTTGGTATGTCCGGGGGTTTCCAGCACTTCAAGAGAAAGTTGGCCTATGTCGAAGCGCTGACCTTCTTCAGTGACGGTGGCAAATTCCACCTCACCGTCAGCATTGGGTCCATGATACACAGCGGCACCTGTTCGCTGAGATAAGGGCGCAGATCCGCTAACCAGATCCTCGTTTCGATGGGTTTCAAAGATGTGGGTAATTCGGCAACCTTGTTGCGTTGCGATGTCCAGATACACATCAGTATCTCTGCGCGGATCAATAACGCACGCAACACCCTGACTGCCTACCACATAACTTAAGTGGGCAACACCTGGCGTTTTTACGGTTTCAATAAACATAGTCTGACCTTATTGATAATCACCTTATCAATCAAAAGCAAACTCTATACCTAGTTTAGGAAAGCCTAAAATAAAAATATAGGTTTTATAAAACAATGACTTATATTTACTTGGTAAAAATGTACCCTCAGGTCTGGCGCGCTTGGTGGTAAAAATTACAGACTGTAAGGATAAAATGGTGCCCTACAGTCTGTCGTTTGTCATAAGTGCTCTTCTGCGTATTCGGCCAGGCGACTTCTTACCACACCATCCAAACTGATAGTGGCACTGCCGGAAAAGTTTTTAAATTTTTCCACAAGGTAGGTTAAACCGGATGTCAGTGGCCCAAGGTAATTGCTGTCGATCTGGGCCAGATTGCCACTACAAACAATCTTGGTCCCTTGACCGCAACGGGTGATAATGGTTTTAAGTTGAGACGCCGTCAGGTTCTGACATTCATCCAGCAACACAAACGCATTCTGGATACTGCGCCCGCGCATAAAGTTAATCGACTTAAACTGGATATTGGCTTTTTCCATAATGTAGTTCATGGAGCTGTGGGCATTCACGTCGTTTTTGTGCAAGGCTTCCAATGAATCCGTGATAGCCGCTAACCATGGCATCATTTTTTCCTCTTCGGTGCCTGGTAAAAAACCAATCGACTCTGCAATCTCCGGGGTACTGCGGGTAACGATGATTTTATCGTACTGCTTACTCTCTATGACCATTTCCAGCGCTGCCGCCAACGCTAACAGGGTTTTACCACTGCCTGCCGGACCGGTCATAATGACCAAATCTATATGGGGATCGAGCAACGCTTGCAGGGCCATTCCCTGTCCAATGTTTTTAGGTGTAATGCCCCAGGCATTGCGCGACATCAGGCGTTCGTATCCCAAATCCAGGATATCCAGATGTTGCTCATCGATACCCTCAACCATTCCGGCAAATTCGCGACTTTCATCGATAACGAACTCATTGATGTAGGCTTCTGGCATCACGCTTTTATCCAGAGTATGAATAACATCGCGCCCCTCTGAACGACTTTCCACCGATTTCACCTTGTCCCAAAAACGCCCGGGAAATTCGTGATAGCCTCGGCTCAGATATTTGATATCGGATATCAGCTGATCCGTTCGATAATCCTCAACATTGACCATGCCCGCGCCTTTGGCTTTAAGACGCATATTAATGTCTTTAGTCACTAACACCACCTGACGAGGTGCTTTATGGGACTGTAAATACAGCGCTGCGTTAATAATCCGATTATCGTTTTCGTTACTGGTAAAAACGTTGTGGGCTTTATTCATGGTGTAATCGGCATAAATGGACAAACGCCCGGTTGGCGCTGCCTGCCCACTACCTAACCCCGCGAGTGAAACCCCTTCAACAATTTGTTCCGGCGTCGCATCGTGCAACGCATCTTCCATAGCACGAATCGACACCCGGGCATCTCGTGAGACATCTTTTTTGCTGTCTTTTATGTGATCGAGTTCTTCAAGTACTGTCATCGGAACAACAACGTCATGTTCCTGGAAAGATAAAAAGGCGAAGGGTTCGTGAAGCAGAATATTCGTATCAAGGACGTATATTTTTTTGTCGCTGGCTTTTTTTCTGGGCATTCGCAACTCCATCTTGGTTACTAAGGCCAAATGCTCGCCTGTGTGGAATGGAATGCTGGCGATCATCCGGCGCCTGAACATGAGCAGTTCTGTTGCTCACTACTTCACCTTAGCCCGAAATTTGTCCCTGTGCACATGGTTTTTTGTGTCAACTTAATGAAATTTTATCCAAACCGCTCAAAGGCTGCGCAAACACATCGGATTTGCCGCTCTGCACCTGCCGAAGCGACGCTTTTGCGCTATACTCCGCCCCCCTTCAGCGAGACGAGATTAAGCATGCAATTTTTCCCCGGACAGCGTTGGTTCAGCGACACCGAATCAGACCTGGGCTTAGGTACCGTAATCGAGGCGAATAACCGCCAGGTATCGATTCTTTTCCCCGCCAATGGCGAAACCCGCGCCTACGCTACCGCCAGTGCGCCACTGACCCGCTTATCTTTACAGATGGGTGACACGGTGAGCAGCCATCAGGGTTGGCACATGGTTATCGAAGGTATAGAGGAAAAGGGAGGATTGCTGTTATATACCGGCACGCGTGAGGATAATGGCGAAGCTGCCGAATTGCGTGAAACCCTGATTGACCATCAATTGCGTCTCAGCAAGCCGCAACAAAGGTTATTCAGTGGCCAATACGATAGCCCGCGCTGGTTTGAAACCCGCTACCAGTGTTTACAGCAACAATTTAACCATGCTACTTCGTCGCTACGTGGCTTTGTCGGCGCCCGAGTCGACCTGATTCCACACCAACTGCATATTGCCCGCTCGGTCGGTCAACGCCATGCCCCCAGAGTACTGCTAGCAGATGAAGTTGGATTGGGAAAAACCATTGAGGCAGCGTTAATTATCCATCAGCAATTACTCAGCGGCCGCGCCAGTCGGGTCCTGATCATTGTGCCGGATTCTCTGGTCCATCAATGGTTAGTCGAAATGCTACGCCGGGTAAATCTGTCGTTCGCTATTTTCGACGAAACCCGCATGCAGGCAATGGCAGAAGAAGGTGGCAACCCCTTTGACAGCGAACAGCGCGTGATCTGCAGTTTGGATTTTCTTACCCATAACAGCCAGTACCGTGACCTCGCCATCGAAGCGGATTGGGACTTGATGGTGGTGGATGAAGCCCATCACCTAAGTTGGTCGCCTAAATCGCCTTCACAGGAATACACTGTGGTAGAAAAACTGGCTGAGCAAACCCCGGGAGTATTGCTGTTAACTGCCACGCCGGATCAACTAGGCCACCAAAGTCATTTCGCCCGCTTGCGACTACTTGATCCTGAACGTTTTCACAGTTACAAAAAATTCACTCAGGAAGAACAGGGCTATGCGGCACTTGCTGATGCGATATCTCCGTTAATCGAAGGACAGGTGCCGGATGACAATCAGATTGCGGCGATCGCGCCTTTTGTCGGTGAGCAAACGGAATTATTAGAAAACCTGGACAAGTTTGAACAACGGGATCACCTGTTGATGCACCTGCTTGACTGCCATGGCACAGGCCGCGTGCTGTTCAGAAACAGCCGCGCTGGCATCAAAGGCTTCCCAGCCCGCACCTTGCACAAGCATCCACTGCCCATGCCAGCCCAATATCAGGCGGTTGAAACAGACGACCTGACCTTGCTGATAAACCCTGAGCGACACCCGCAATTTAACAGCCGCTGGCTACAATTTGACCCCAGAGTCGATTGGTTAATTAAGCAACTTAGCACCCTGCGCAATCAAAAAGTGTTATGTATTTGTGCCCATGCATCAACGGCCATGCAGCTAGCCGATTTGCTAAAAACCCGTCATGCCGTGAGGGCATCGGTATTCCACGAGGGCATGAGTATCGTCGAGCGCGATAAAGCCGCTGCTTATTTCGCCTCACAGGAAGACGGCGCGCAGCTGTTAATCTGTTCAGAAATTGGCTCGGAGGGACGCAACTTTCAATTCGCTCATCACTTAGTGTTATTTGATTTGCCTTTGGTCCCGGACTTGCTCGAACAGCGCATTGGCCGTCTTGATCGCATCGGTCAGCGCAATGATATCAGTATTCATGTGCCCTATTTCGCGCGCTCAGCGAGTAAAATCCTGTTGGACTGGTATCATCAGGGCCTGGATGCCTTCGAGCACACCTGTCCAACCGGTTATGCAGTCTGGGAGCAAGTCAACGATCAGCTGGAGGCGTGTCTGCGAGACCCGACCGATGAAACGGCTTATCAGCAACTTCTGGACACCTCCCGCACTCTGCACACCGACTTTAAGGCAAAGCTGGAACAGGGTCGCGACCGGTTACTGGAGCTTAATTCCAGCGGTCTGGGCCAAATAGAAAGCTTCGCTAAGCGCATTAAGTCGCAAGATGACAATGGTCGTTTACAAGAGTTTATGGCCCGTCTATTTGACGCGATTGGCGTGATGCAGGAGGAGGCTGACGAAAACTGTTTTATCCTGCGTCCTGGTGAGTCGATGCTCAGCCAACTGCCCGGACTCAGTGATGAAGGCATGAAAATCACCTACGACAGAGCAACCGCATTGGCCTTCGAACAGGTCCATTTTATCAGTCAGGATCACCCGCTGGTGCAACATGCATTGGACATGGTGCTGACGGAGCCAATGGGTAAAAGCGCGATGGCACTGACCAAGGATAAGACCCTGCCGGTCGGTTATTATTGGTTGGAGTGTATGTTCGTAGTCAGTTGTCATGCGTCGCGTAACCTGCAGCCTTCCAGGTTTCTGCCACCGACTCCGGTCAAGCTGTTCATCGACCCTAAAGGCCCTTGTGAAGATCCCCAATTCAAAGGACTCAGAAAGGTAAACAAGCAAATCGGCAAACAGCTATTGCAAGCCCTTAATGCGCAGATCCAAACCGCACTAACCCAAGCCGAAGCTCAAGCCGAAAGCGAAGCTGAAGAAGTACGCAACCATGCCAGTCAGGACATGCAACGTATCCTCGGCGATGAGTTGCAACGTTTGAAGAGTCTGATGGCCGTTAATCCGGCGATTCGACAAGACGAAGTTGACCACCTGGCAGAGCAAATTGCACAGTTGGATGTTGCTATCAATCACGCTAAAGTGGAGCTTGAAGCGATCAGACTAATTGTAAATACCCATTAATGGCACTGTTGCATTACGCCCCACCTCTTGAGCCCTATTTGGACATTCAGTACCAGGATGATGACATTCTGGTACTGAATAAACCCTCTGGCTTGTTGAGTGTACCGGGCAAAGCCCCTGAACATAAAGACTCGCTACAGACCCGTGTGCAAAGGGTATTCCCTGGCGCCACTGTGGTGCATCGACTGGACATGGCAACATCGGGTATTATGCTAATGGCGATGAATGCCGACGCCCATCGACATATTTCCAGACAATTTGAACTTCGCGAAACCAGTAAAGCGTATTTAGCCAACATCTGGGGCGCACCGGATCAAGATAACGGCACGGTCGATTTACCACTCATCTGCGACTGGCCCAACCGGCCGAAACAAATGGTCGATCACCAGCGCGGAAAACCGGCGACAACCCATTGGCAGGTGCTAGAGCGCCACCCTTCCAGCACATCTGTTAAATTGACCCCGATCACCGGCCGCTCTCATCAGCTCAGAGTGCATATGTTGTCACTTGGCTGCCCTATTCTGGGCGATCGATTGTACGCACACCCGCAAGCTCTGGCAGCAGCACCGCATTTGCAGCTGCATGCGTTTCAGTTGGGCCTGCGACATCCTCGCAGCGAGCAACAGGTGCAATTTAGCAGCCTACCGCCATTCGATATTAAGATACCGGCCGATTGACCGATAACAAGATTCACCGGGGGATTTCATGCGCGGATTGTTACTTTTATCTTTGCTCAGCTCACTGTGTCTTGCGACGACCAGGAGCGAACTCAATCAGTCGGTAAGTTGGCAGTTAGATGCGCAGCAGTTAGTGAGTCTGAATGCTGGCGACAAAACCGTTTTGGTGGTCCAACAACGATTTACATCAGCGCGACAACAGGGTCAGATTCTGATCATCAATGACGTCGGGTTTAATCAGGCCAGTCGTTTACATCAGCTCAGTACGCCGATGGCCAATGTTGGCTGGAGCAGCTTCAGCATGGCCATGCCGCGGGTTTATCAGCTGCCGGACACGCAAGAGCCGGAGCAAGACCCGCAAGTCGCTGCTGACCCGTCCCCACAACAAGCTGACCCCGCCAACCCTCCATCGGTAGCGGCGTATGATTGGCAGGCCAATGACAGTGACGAAATCTACGCCTGGCAAGAAGCATTGCTGATAGAACAGGTTCAAGCCTATTTTCAGCAACTCGGCGTACACCCCGGATATCGGCTTATCATAGCCGAGGGTATGGCTGCTGCCTGGATGATAAAGTTTATCGCGGAACAACGAATTCAAGTCGATGGCCTGGTGGTCATTGGGCCTTATTGGCCTCAGCAAACCTTCAACCAGCAGTTACCTGATTTAATGGCAAGCATTGATATTCCCGTTCTCGATATTCAAGCGGACACGCTCAATCGCTGGTCCCATTTAACCGCTGCAACTCGACGAATCGCCGCTCAGCAAGCGTTTCAGCCTCACTACCTGCAACGGCAAATCAGTGGCTTGTACCTGCAAACTCCCTACACCTATCCTTGGTTATCAAAAATGATTATTGGTTGGTCGCGCCACCACGGTTGGTAGCCCTGTCACATTACTGTCACCTGCGCATTTTTTGTTCAATACATATTCAACAGACATCACCTCACCGCGTTAGCCTTTTGTAAACGCTGGCATCAACCTAATCCAGAAAAATCAAGGCTTGCAGAATCAGGACACTTTTAGGGCAATTTAAATGACCGCTGGTCAAAAATAAACTTTGATATTACAATCGGTTAAAAAACAAACTGAAATAAAACCTGAAAATATTGGTTTGCTGTCTATACTGACCTTTCATTAGTTAGCCAGACAACCATGTAGTCCAGCAATAAACAACGATAATCAACATGCTGAGTTCAGAGAGTAACGTGATAATACGAAAATTTATTAACCAAAAAGCGCCACAGCTTGCCTACTTTTTACGGGGATTTTGGCAAGGTAAGATTCCATATCGGGAGCTGGATCTGTTTTTCTGGGATACCATGGAAGAATGGGCCCAGATTAATGTTGCGCCCGACCACCCTTACAGTCAGCAAGAAAGAGTATTTTGGCATCTGTTGCATCAAATGCACTTTTGGCCGGCAGACACCTTGCTCAATGAACGCCATTTGCGTGAAGAGCTGGTAGTGTGCATCGATTTCTTGTTGGAGGAAGGGGCTTACTGCCCACTAGACTGCGTAGGTGTCAGGCCTTAGCCGCTAGAAAACTTGCAGCGCGACATTAGCGTTTAACCTTCGACGGTTCAAGCGCCTGTTGCCGCTATTCGTAAACGACCTGATTTCGCCCACCTTGCTTTGCCCGGTATAGGGCTTTGTCAGCTGCCTCTAGCCACTCGGTATGCGTGTTAAAACGCGGGTGGAACTCAGCGATGCCGACACTGATAGTGAAATCGATTTCTTCACCGTCATAGTCCACGCTTTTTAGTGCAGCTTTTCGACGCAGCCGCTCACCGACAAGAATCGCTTGCTCTGCATCTGTATCCGGCAACAGTATGGTAAATTCTTCGCCACCATAACGGCCACATACATCGGTTTCCCGGGTGGTTTTACGAATAATTTCGGCGCAGTAGCGAATGACTTCGTCACCGGCAGGATGACCGTAGGTATCATTGATTTTCTTGAAATGATCGATATCCAGAATAATCAGACTGGACTGACCGCGGCTTCTGCCTAATCGCTTATATTCGTGTTGGGCGCACTCTTCCCAATAACGGCGATTGTTGAGACTGGTTAATCCGTCGATCCGACTCATCCTTTTGAGTTTATTATTGGCGTCGGCAAATTGCTTGCGGCTTACCATTTCATCGGTAACGTCATACACCACAATACACACTTTAGTGACCTTACCGGAAGCATCAGTCAATGGAAACAAGCTGACGTTTTGGTGCATGTATTTAGAGGCCGACGTCACTGGCCTGTAGGTGTCAAAGCGAAACAGGTACTGACGCTGCTCGGCAATGATGTAAGCCGGAGTATTGAGCTGAAATACCGGTTTTACCTTACTTCGAAACCAGACTTCGTCTACCTCAGGAAACAGCGCAAACAAATTTTTCCCTAACGCCTGCTGCTGAGCAATATTACTGTGGCTCTGCATGAACTGGTTCCAAACCTCGACGTTAAAATTCTCATCGAGTACCACCAAGCCCACTTCTAAGGAACTGAAAAATTGCTGAGTCAGTTGCTGGCTAATTTGTGCCGGTACGTTCATAACGCCTCCCACTGCTGGCTTTCATCAAATTGTCCACAGCATCACTTGGGAACAGCAGTAATAAATCAAATTGAATGTCATGATTTTCTATTTCATAGGCAATCTCAGTGGCCAGTACCCGGTTCCACCGAGAAACGTTATTTTCCAACATTTCTTCCAGGTCGCAATGACGCCCCAAAATGATTGGATGGCTACGATTAAATACCGTTGATAGTTGTTCTGAAAGCGCATTTAAACAGGCGCCTGTAAGGATATTGGATACGTCCATCAGGGCTTCAACTTCCAATTCCTCGGTGACTTGGCGCTGGTCGTATTTAAGCAGTTTTATCATGCTGTCGAAGCTGGTTTCATTAAATATCACCAAAGCTTCACCGTGCAGACCGATACTGGAAAAACCCTGGGAAACAGCAGAGACATAGTCACTCTCCTGAATTTCCGCGATGGCCATTTGTAATTCGTTGGATTCGATCATATTGACGTTCGGCACCGGCAACTTAATAAATTCACCGAACAAATCTGCTAACTGTTCACCAGCACGCCCCATAGCAACGTTAGCCACTTCCCGATAAGCATCGATTTTGTCTTCGACGCTGATAAGCTTTTCGGTATCCTGTTTTTTGGTCGCGGTGGCGTCGCCAGAATACAAACCATATTGAGACAGAATCGACATCAGTTTAGCGTTATCAATGGGCTTACGGATGAAGTCGATTGCCCCCATTTTCAGCATGCGGTCACGGGCCTGAGCCTGAACGTCACCGGACACCACAATCACCATACAGGGTAAGTCCTGTTGGCGAATAATCTCCATTGTTTGGTAACCGTCCAGTACCGGCATATTGAGGTCAAGAAAGACGACATCGCCTTTACCGGCTTTAATTAATTCAATCGCTTGCTCGCCATTTTCAGCAAAGCTAATGTCAACATCCCATGCATCTGGAATAGAGTTTGCCATTTGCTTACGGGCAAACTTAGAGTCGTCACAAATCAGTACGGGTAACGCCATGTCCGTATTCCTGTTTTTATTATTATATTTATATCGCTACAGGCGCTTTGATATGTGGATGCGCCTGATAATTCTCCAGTGTAAAGTCATCATAACTGAAAGCAAAGATATCGTTAACCTCTGGATTCAACCGCATTTGAGGTAGAGGATAGGGTTTGCGTTGCAATTGCGTTTCAACCTGCTGCTGATGGTTCAAATACAAGTGGGCATCGCCGAATGTGTGGACAAAATCACCCGGCTGCAAGTCGCACACCTGGGCAATCATTAAGGTCAACAGTGCGTAACTGGCGATATTGAACGGCACCCCCAGAAATACATCAGCACTACGCTGATACAATTGACACGACAATTTGCCGTTCAGTACATAGAACTGGAACAAGGTATGACAAGGTGGTAATGCTTGTTTGCCTGCAGCAGCATTCTGTTTTGGGCTAATGCTGCTATCCGGCAACACACTGGGGTTCCATGCACTGACAATCAGACGGCGTGAATCCGGATTATGCTTAATCTGCTCAATGACCTCACTGATCTGATCGACAACCTGACCATCTGCTCCTTGCCAACTGCGCCACTGAGCTCCATAAACAGGTCCCAGATCGCCTTCATCAGTTGCCCATTCATCCCAAATACTAACGCCATTTTCCTTCAGGTAAGCAATGTTGGTATCACCTTTTAAAAACCACAAAAGCTCGTGAATGATCGAGCGTAGGTGACATTTTTTGGTGGTCACCAACGGAAAGCCATCACTCAGGTCAAAGCGCATTTGATAGCCGAAGATACTTTTAGTGCCAGTACCCGTACGGTCTTGCTTGACCACCCCGTGATCCCGAATGTGCTTCATCAAATCCAGATACTGCTGCATTACGCTGTCTCCTGCTTTTGCTTGTGATAGCCACGCCAGATTAAGTATCCACCCAGCAACATCATGGGAATACACAGAGCTTGGCCCTGGGTGATCACTTCCGCATACAGGTCGCGAACCTGATTCTCCGGCTCCCTTACAAATTCGACCAGAAAGCGGAAAATACCGTAAAACAACAAAAAGACCCCTGCCACCGCGCCTCTGGGACGCGATTTAGACGAGAACACCCAAACAATCACAAACAATACCAAGCCCTCCAGAAAGGCCTGATACAATTGGGAAGGGTGCCGTGGCAGATTATCAACATGAGGGAAGATCATTGCCCATGGAACATCGGTGGTTCGTCCCCACAGCTCGCCATTAATAAAGTTACCGATTCGTCCAGCGCCCAATCCAATCGGCACCAAAGGTGCAACAAAATCACCGATGGCCAGTACGCTGGTTTTGGTTTTACGGGCAAACCACCAGATCACCAAAATCACGCCAATCAGGCCGCCATGGAATGACATGCCGCCTTGGTCAATGCGGAACAGGAACAAGGGATCTTGAATAAACTGGGCAAAATCGTAAAACAACACGTTACCGACCCGGCCACCGACGACCACACCTAAAAAACTGTAAAACATCAGGTCCGTCAGTTGATCTTTACTCCAGTTCATCCGCGGCAGCCGTTTTAGTGCTAAAAAGTATGCTGCGGCAAAACCAATCAGATACATCAGCCCGTACCAGCGAATGGCCAGACTACCGTATATCGGTAAGATAACCGGATCGATGTCCGGATAAATGAAATATTCCTGCATAGCGCGTTATCCCAGCAATACTCGCAAGCCAATAATGACCAGAAATATCGCAAATATTTTTTTTAATTTTTTTGTCGGTAGAAAATGTGCCAATTTGGCACCTAATGTGGTGGTTAACATCGACGTTGAAACTATCGCTAACGTCGCAGGCCACAGCACATAACCGATCGCCGTTGCAGGCAAATCGGGGTGTTTCCAGCCACTGACAATATACCCGATGGTACCGAAAATAGCGATTACCACGCCGCCAATTGATGCGGTCGCAATCGCGGTCTGAATTCGTACCTGAAACCAAACCAAAGCCGGCACAAGCAAGGCGCCGCCACCGATACCCATCATCGCAGAAATGGTTCCGGTAATGCCGCCAGCAGTTAACAGTTTGCCTTGTGTTACACCCTGGCTGGATTGGCGGTTACGCATAAATGCCATTTGTGCCGCAATCACTAGCACCATAATACCGAAAAAAGATTGCAACCAGTTGACAGGTACCTGGGTTGCCAAATAACTCCCCAATAAAGCACCTGCAGCCAACCCCACCGCAGTTAAGGGTACAATCTTGCGATTCACATGACCCAGCCGCGCATGGGCTAGTGCAGAAGATGCACCAGTAATGACAATCGTCGACAGGGAGGTACCAATCGCCATCGGCATCAGTATTTGATGTTCCACGTGCAAAAACAGTGGTAACCAATACAACATCGCCGGCACGATCAGTAGTCCGCCACCAATGCCCAATAGACCTGCAAACACGCCAACAACGGCACCGAGCAGCATACAAAAACCGATCAGGGTAACCCAGTCTGAGACTTCCATTTAACTATTTTCCTGCGCGAACTAATCCACCAAGGCCCATGATTTCCAGTTCCTTGTTCACTAAGTCGCGAACTTCTCTGCCATTTTCCATCAGTAACACTGACTCCAGCACTTCACGGGCACGTGGCATGTCAATATTGCGTGTCACCCACTTAATCTTCAGCAAGCTATGGCTGTTCATCGACAGTTGCCGATAGCCCATTGCCAGCAATAAAAAGGCGCCACAGGGCTCACCCGCTAACTCACCACACACACTGGTCGGCACTTGCAGCGCAGCAGCTTGTTCAATCACCTGCTTTAATGCCATCAATACTGCTGGGTGATAAGCATCATATAAAGAGGAGACCCGGGCATTGTTGCGATCCACGGCCAGTAGATACTGGGTAAGGTCATTGCTGCCAACCGAAAAGAAGTCCACTTTTTGCGCTAATTGCGGTAATTGATACAACACCGCAGGCACTTCCAGCATAACACCCACAGCCGGCATACAAACAGGATGTTCACCGCGATCTTCGTTCACTTCATACCAAGCTTGACGAATCAAACGCTTGGCTTCTTCGACCTCCGCCAGCGTCGATATCATAGGTAACATAATACGCAGATTAGACTGGCCATCACTGGCTTTAAGCATGGCGCGCACCTGCACCAAAAAGATTTCAGGATGATCCAATGTCAGGCGGATCCCCCGCCAACCTAAAAAAGGGTTTTCTTCATGAATAGGTAGATATGGCAGAGGCTTGTCACCACCAACATCGAGGGTGCGCATTGTGATCATCTTATCTGGATGGACCGCCAACATATTGCGATACATATTAACTTGCTCGTTTTCGGAGGGGAATCGCTCGCCCATCATAAACGGCACTTCGGTTCGGTACAGGCCAACGCCATCATCAACACCCGATTGCTGTTGTTCAAATTCAGCCGCTAAACCGGCATTTATTTGCAATGAGACAAGCTCCCCTTCGCCTGTAACGCAGGGTTTATCAGCCAGAGTTTGCAGGTGAGCAGATAATTCACGTTCCTCTTTGGCTAGTGCCCGGTATTCGGTCAGAATGCTCTCTCCTGGCGCGACGATCACCTCGCCCGAATAGCCGTCAACAACTAACGACTTACCTGCCAGCATATTGACCGGCACATCGGTTAATCCCATGACCGCTGGCAAGCCCATGGCGCGGGCCATGATCGCCGCATGGGAGTTCTGCGAGCCACGCATCGAAATAATACCGCACAGATTTTCCCGCGGATATTCCGCCAACATCGATGCGGATATCTCTTCAGCAACCAGAATAATTTGCGCTGGTAACGCGCGATCATCAGTTTGGCTATTGAGCATATTGGCCAGTATTTTGTCACCCACGTCTACCACATCCACGGCGCGCTCACGCATGTAGGTGTCTTCCATAGACTCAAACTGTTTGGCGTATTGTTCAACCACTAACTTCAGGCCAGATGCAGCAGTCCAGCCATTGTCGATATGGGCTTCCACTTCATAGCCCAAACTGCTGGCATCTAAGAGGTGATGATATAAATCAAATATCGCATGAACATCTTCCGGCAGGCTATCCAGCATGCGTTCAGCCATGTGCCGAACCTGAACCCGGGTTTCTTTTACTGCTTGGCGATACATAGCCCGCTGCGCTTCGATGTCCGTGCACCGCATTGGCGTCACTGCGGCAAGCGTAGCCTGGCGGTTAGCCGAAACCGCTTCACCTATCCCTATCCCTTCAGCACCGGGCACGCCCCTGAGATAGGTTTGGAAACTACTACGCGTAGCAGAAGGGGTATGATCTAGAGACCCGCGGGCCTGAGAATGGACAATTTCCAACGCTATCTGCGCCGCTAACGTCACTAAAAAGGCTTCTTCATCTTCATTAAATAAGCGCTGGTCCCGCTGCTGAAGCGTAATGACGCCCAGCACTTTACGCTGATGAATGATGGGGGTACCGAGAAATGCGTGATAGTTCTCTTCTTTGACTTCCGGGTAGAACTTAAAACGGGGATGACTATGGGCGTCACTAATATTGATTGGTTCTTCACGCTGACCGACCAATCCGATCAAGCCTTCATTAAATCCGATGGCGACTTTGTCGATAGCCTGTTTATCAAGCCCTTCAGTCGCTTTAAGCAAAAAACATTGCTGCTCATAGTTAGCCAAATATATCGAGCAGCAATCAACCTTGATCGCCTCCCGAACACGCAGTGCAAGTAGCCTCAAGGCCTCGTCGAAAACGAGGACCTGATTCAATTCCTGCACAATACGTTTAAGAATCGCTAGCATGAGCTTTTTCTACGACGACGATGGCCTCTTGATGGTCGTTGGTGCCTTGGCGGCTTGCTGCTGCCAGCCATCACCACCGGCGCGAACTCTTTCATAACCCTGCGGTAAACGTCGCGTTTAAAAGAGACAACATTTCGGACCGGATACCAGTAACTTACCCAGCGCCAGCCATCAAACTCCGGATGGCCACTTTTTAAAACATCTACATCTTCGTCGGGACACGTGAGTTGCAACAAAAACCATTTTTGTTTTTGGCCAATGCAGACTGGATTGCTGCCTTGGCGAATCAGGCGTTTGGGTAATTTGTATTTCACCCAGTTTTTGGTCACGCCAAGTACGTCAACATCCTTTTCGGTCAGTCCCACTTCTTCATACAATTCGCGGAACATGGCCTGCTCTGGAGTTTCACCCTCGTCAATCCCGCCTTGGGGGTATTGCCATGAGTGCTGTCCGTAACGTTTAGCCCAAAAAACTTGCCCAATCCGGTTGCAAATCACAATGCCGACGTTCGCTCTGAACCCCTCGGCATCAATCACATCTAACCCCGGATAGAAAAAATTTACCTTGATGGCATTCTTTCACACTCGCGCATAACTGGCAATTACTGCGCGCGCTAAGGCATAATCTTATTGTTTCTTATCAGGAATTTTAGCCATGACACCGCCTCACTCGCCGCCCGACACCTGCCAGCAATTGCTCGAACGCGCTTATGCATTAGCTGGCTTTACATTAGGAGAACTCGCAGTCATGGCGGGGCTTACTCCACCGCCCAATTTACGTCGTCACAAAGGCTGGCCGGGTCAATTGATTGAACTTTGGTTAGGCGCTGAGGCCGGTAGCAAGCAAACCCAGGATTTCGCGCATTTGGGTGTTGAATTGAAGACCTTACCACTGGACAGTCTCGGACGCCCGCTCGAAACAACTTATGTGTGTTATGCCCATCTCACAGGGATTGCCGGGCTTAGTTGGGAAAACAGTAACGTGCGCAATAAGCTGAGTCAGGTTTTGTGGGTGCCGATTCAGGGAGAGCGGCGCTTGTCGCCGGCTGACCGCATCGTTGGAACGCCCATCTTATGGCACCCCACAGGCGAACAGGAAGCCGCGTTAAAGCAAGATTGGGAAGAAATTATGGAATTTATCGCTCTGGGAAATATCGAAAAGCTGACCGCTCGCCATGGCGAAGTTTTACAGCTACGACCAAAAGCTGCTGATGGCAGCGCCCTCACTGATGCCCTTGGTCCGGAAGGAACCCGAATTAAGACCCGGCCAAGAGGATTTTATCTTAAAAAACAATTTACTAGCCAAATTTTAGAACAACTTTTTAACATGCGCTAAGGCAGGCGGTTTTAACGATAAATCGCTGGGTTTTATTTGACCAACTGGCAACCCTGTGCTGTCATAATGGGCCACCCTATCGACGTAATCCTGTACATGACAGACACCATCAGTAAATACTTCACGCTTCCGGCTGATAACCTTTTGATTGAGGTCACCTACAACCCTTGGCTGGTCTGTCTGTCTGTGCTAATCGCCATTTTTGCATCCTTTATGGCGTTGCAAATGATCTCTCATGTAGACAAGAGCCGCAAATCGACTCGACGCAACCCCATTCTTGCAACAGGAAGTGTTGCACTTGGCGGCGGGGTTTGGTCGATGCACTTTATCGGCATGCTGGCATTTTCGATTTGTACCCAGGTTTCTTACGGTTGGCTGATCACCGCGTTATCCATGATTCCGAGCGTTGCTGCGTCCTGGGTTGCGCTGAGTATTATTACCCGTGACGATGTCGGGCCACTTAATCTCATCGTCGGTGGGGTTTTGGTTGGCGCTGGTATTGGTACTATGCATTATGCTGGCATGGCGGCCATGGAAATGGCCCCAATGCTACGTTACGACCCTTACTTTTTCGCCTTATCTATCGTTGTTGCAATAACCCTGGCGACCATTGCACTGTGGGTGCGCTTTGCATTGCTGGCCAGTTTTCAACATACTCTCAGTCCGCGCAAAATTAATTTGCTCGCCGCCTGTGTAATGGGCCTGGCGATCTCTGGCATGCACTACACAGGCATGGCGGCAGCGCGCTTTGTTCGGCCGCCCGGCTTAGAAATATCTACTCAAACCTCCGACATTTCACTGGTACTCGCCCTCGCGGTATCAGGGATCACGATTGTCATTATAAGTTTGGTGGTGGCGGTTAACATGATGTTCCGTTACAAAGACATATCTGAGCGCTCGAAGGCTGACGAGAATCGCCTCAGAGCGATTATGCAAACCGCCGTAGACGGTATAATCACCCTTAATGCCAAAGGCGAGATCGTAGACAGCAACTGCGCCATCGCCAACATTCTGGGTTGGCGTCCCGAGCAATTGCTCGGTCAGAACATCTATATCCTGTTGCCTGCTCCCTACAATGATGAATACCGCCAGTACATTGTTGATTATTTACGCACCGGCGAAACTAAAGTGTCTGGCCAGGAGCGTGAAATCAAGGCGCGCCATCGCGAGGGTCATACGGTCGATATTCGTCTTGCGGTTGGCCATGTTCAGGTCAGCGACGAGTCATTGTTTGTTGCCTTTATCAGCGACATCAGTCAACGCCTGCAAATGGAAAAAGCCATTCGTGATTCCGAAACCCAGTTAAGGACGCTGATTGATAACATTCCCGGCGTGGCGTTTCGTTGCGAATATTCTGAAAAACTCCCCATGTTGTTTGTCAGCGATGCCGTTGAACCTATTCTTGGCTACAGTGCCAGTGACTTTTTACTGCCCAATCCCTCGGTGTATTTTGCCGAACTTGTCCATCCTGATGATTTCGAAAACATCCGTCGGGCTTTTCAAGAAAATGACAGGTACAGGGTGGAGTACCGAATTTATGACAAACAAGGCAACATGCATTGGATGCTGGGTCAGGGTACTAAAGTCATTGATGACGACGGTAACGTCACTATGATCGATGGCTTTGCTATGGACATTACTGAGCGCCGCGAAATGGAATTTGCCCTGCAAAAAGCTAAAGAAAAAGCCGAGTCGGCAGCGGCCGCACGTGCAGCGTTTCTCGCCAATATGAGCCATGAGATCCGTACACCAATGAACGCCATCATTGGTTTTAGTGATATTTTACTTACCAGCGAATTATCCAAAGAACAAAATCGTCACCTCACGACCATTAATAATGCAGCGCGTTCATTATTGCACCTGCTCAACGATATTCTCGATAGCGCTAAGTTGGATAAAGGTAAGTTGGAGCTGGAATTCCGCGATTTCTCACTGACTGAAGAAATCGATTCTGTGGTGTCAACACTCTACCTTCAGGCACGCAACAAAGGCCTGTTGATTAACACCGATATTTCGTCTGAACTGGCGCAGGTCTACCGGGGTGCGCCAGAACGTATTCGTCAGGTTTTGACCAACATTATTGGCAATGCGATTAAATTTACCGAACAAGGCTCCGTAGCAATTCGCGTCGCCCCTTGTGATAAGGGGATTCAGTTTGATGTCGAAGATACCGGCATTGGCATGACGGAGGAACAGGTTGAGAAAGTCTTCGAGGCCTTCACACAGGCTGACGAAACTATGTCTCGCCGGTTTGGTGGAACCGGCCTCGGCACAACGATTAGCAAGCAATTAGTCGAATTGATGGGTGGCACTATCAGTGCAACCAGTGAGCAGGGTAAAGGTAGTTGCTTCACCTTTACTTTGCCGCTGGAAAAAAGCCAGGCTCGACTGCAAAAAAGCACACAAGCCATGACCAGCCTGCCCCCGCTGAAGATTTTAATTGTTGACGACATTGAGCAAAATATCGATTTACTTAGCGTTATCCTAAAGCGCCAGCAGCATAAAATTATAACCGCCAGAGACGGCCAGCAAGCGTTGCTACGCATGGCCTCTGAGCCCGATTTAGACTTGGTATTAATGGACGTGCAAATGCCGGTTCTGGACGGTCTAAGCGCAGCCCGTGAGCGACGCGTACAAGAAAAACAGCAAGGCCTTCGCCCGTTACCCATCATTGCCCTGACTGCCAGTGTGTTAGAGGAAGATAAACGTGCTGCATTTGATGCAGGTATGGATGGGTTTGCCAATAAACCGGTCGACGTTCCTGTGCTGATAGGTGAAATCGCGCGAGTTTTAAAACTGGATGTCGACACTCCAGCCCCATCACAGACGACTCCAGAGTCCACTGATGAAGAACTTAATTTGCAAGCCGGACTTGCATTGTGGGGGTCGGAACAAGCCTATGCCAAACAACTTGCTAAGTACCTTGCCACCCTGCCTGGCTCCATTTCCACCTTGCACGACCAGGTAAAGCATCGTGACTGGGCAGCTATTGAACAAACCGCCCACAGGGAAAAAGGGGTGTCAGCAAATTTGCAATTAAGTCGTCTGCCCGCTTTATTCGCCGATATTGAACGGCTTTGTAAACATCAGGACTTAACGGCAATTCAACAAAAATGCTCAGAACTTGAAGATGCATTGAAAAAAGTGCAGAACAAATTCGAAAAAATGGATTCGACATCGTCGAGACCCGCGGGTCAGGATCACAGCTTAGAAAGTATTCTCCAAACATTAACTAAGCTCTACCAACTGGCTCAAGATAATGAGTTAGATGAAGACCTGCTGGATAGCTTGAATGTTACGTCTATGGCGCACATTCAGGCTAAACTAGATGCCATTGTCGATGCATTTAATGACTTTGAATTCTCTCAGGCCTCGACATTGATTGAGCAACTGCAGGACACACTGGAACAACAAGGTAACGCTAAATAATATGGCTGAAACGGACAAAGCAACGCTGCTGTTAGTTGATGATGAACCTGTCAACTTGCGGGTGCTGAAGCAAGTATTAAAGGATGACTACCGGCTGGTTTTTGCTAAAAATGGTCAGGAGGCGCTTCGTCTAGCCACTGAGAAGCAACCCGATCTGATCTTGTTGGATATTATGATGCCAGACATGACAGGTATTGAAGTCTGTACGCGTTTAAAGCAAGACGCTAGCTGCCAGCGAATTCCGGTTATTTTTGTCACGGCATTGAATGACCAGGCTGATGAAGCGGCAGGCCTTGACGCTGGTGCGGTCGACTATATTACCAAACCTATTTCGCCGCCGGTGGTTAAAGCTCGGGTCAAAACCCATTTGTCTTTGGTCCAGGCTGATGAATTACGTCGCACCAGATTGCAGGTGATTCAACGTTTGGGACGGGCCGCAGAATACAAAGACAATGAGACAGGCATGCATGTCATGCGCATGAGCCATTATTCCCACGTGCTAGCCAAAGCGATTGGCATGAATGATTATGATGCCGATCAGTTACTTAACGCTGCACCTATGCATGATATAGGAAAAATTGGCATTCCCGACGCAATCATGCTTAAACCGGGTAAGCTGACAGCGGAAGAGTTCGCGACGATGAAAAAGCACCCGCAAATTGGTGCAGAGATCCTTGGTGATGACGAGTCAGACCTGATTGCGCTGGCTAAAGTTGTGTCACTCACTCATCACGAAAAATGGGATGGCAGCGGCTACCCCTACGGCCTGAAGGGCGAAGATATTCCTTTGGTTGGGCGCATCGTCGCGATTGCGGATGTGTTTGATGCACTAACCAGTAAACGCCCATACAAAGACGCCTGGCCGGTTGAGGACGCCGTGGCGTTTTTGAATGAACAAAAAGGTCGTCATTTCGATCCTGAGTTGGTCGATTGTTTTATCGATAACCTTGAGCAAATACTCAGCATCAAAGGCCGATTCCTAGATGAGGATTAGCAGGGTGATACACCCTGCTAGCTTATGGCACGTTACCAGTAAGGCCGCATCTCTAACGCGGCATCATGACTGAGGCGGATAACATCCAACGCCCGCTGACTTTTTCGTTCAGCCCAATCCAATAACGCATCCCTGTCTTCCATGTCTGCGTTGCCTAGTTCGCGTTTTAATACCCGTAACGTATAAAGTTCTTCGATACCATCCAAAACGTCTAGCCACCCTGCCCTGAAGGCTTTACGCGGCTCTTCATGAAACAACTCCGCCAGTCCCAGCGAGCGCAACACCGATTGCTGCAGCAAATTATTTTGATTGATGTAACTGTCGGCATCTTGCATCGCTTCGACAGCCAAGGCCTGCCTGACGTCCACCCAACTTTGTTGCAGCCAGTCGCGAGCAGCGTCTTTTGCCGCTTGCTGCCAGCCCTGATTTATTTGTCGCCACGGCTTATGGTGAAGTAACGACAGTAGTTTCAGTTGAATCAGTCCGGTTTGCCCATCTGCCAATAATTTATCAGGTTGTTGTTGCAATAAGATACCGTGCTCACGACCCTGCAAATAACTGACTAACGTGGCCGATTGCGTGAGGCGCTTAGCGAACGGACCGCGTTGAGAACGAAGGCGCTTGAGGGCCAATACTTGTGGTACCCAGCGAAAACTCTCAACAAGGGAATGTAATCGCTGACAAACATCGTTGATTTGCTCGCAACGAAACACCTGATTGTGTTGTTCAAGTAGTTGTAGCACCCATTTTTGACCCAACCAGATCCCCTCTAAGGCCCTGACCTTGCCCGAGTCGAGGTACAACTGTTCATAATGCTGCCAATAAGCCAGAGCCGTCTGAATACCTTTGACGAAAACGTCTTCGAGGTTTTCCTCGCCATTTAACGAGATGTTACCTGGTCGCTCTATGAAGGCTAATTCGGTGCCATTGACCAACATATAGCCGCGAGCCGCTTTGCTTAATGTACCTAACCTAAACGGCAACACATCGGCCAATTGCTCGGCCAGATAAAACAGATCAGACGCACTGCCTTTAACTAATTCCAGTTCTAACTCGCACAGTGGCAAGGCGTGATTACCGGCTTTTACCTCGCCCACGTCATAAGCAAATTCCACCGCCATCGGGCTGGGGTGTTCAATACTAAATTGGTAGGCATGGCGCACAAACTCAGTGTTAAATTGCACGTCGATTTGCTGTTGTAGTTGTTCGACCTGCACTCCAACCGGCCAGATCTGCTCATCAAATAAACTTAAATCCGGCTGACAATCCTGTAAAGGAACATTGTACTCTGGCCGCTGGTGCAGGCCACCCGCGGACTGGCCCCGGGTTTTGATGGTTTGTTCAAATTCTCCGTCATAACCTCTGACACGCAGACCGATATCATGTTGGCGTAACAGACGTTCAGGCGTATCGTAATAGCTGTTGGAGAGGGTCATCACCTGTTGTGATAACTGGCCTTCGAAGCGGGGAAAAAACTGATTTTCGAGAATTTTGTCGGCACCCTGCGCTACCAACAGTTTTAGTTCTATCTCTGTGTCCATGCCAGTCTGGCTAACTTACCTGTGATGAAAAACCTAACATTAACCTTAGTTTATCCTCAGGGCAACGAAATCTGCCCTTGCCTTTGCCAGTTCATGCCCCTAACATCGAAGCATTATTCATTTGTATGTCGTTATTGCTATGTCTTTACGCTCGCTATTCTTTGTACTGGCCTTTGGATCTTTTTTTACCCTTGCCCAGGACCAACCCAATGACAGTAATGGCGAAACTGTCTACATTAGTGATGATCTTATCGCTTATATTCATGCGGGCCCGGGCCGTAACTATCGTATTCTGGGTTCCGTTACAGCGGGAACACCTGTCAGTCTGATTCAATCCAGTGACGATGGCGAATTTATTGAGATCATTGACGATAAACAGCGTACCGGTTGGGTTGAGGCACAGAACATTATGTCCGACCCCAGCTTCCGTGCGCGTCTTCCCCAATTGCAACAAGACTTAGAGCAACAACAACAGCAAAACATCGCCGATCGACAGATGATTGATCAATTACAACAGCGCCTGGCAGATTTAGAGTCTCAACGTACACAACAACTGCGTGAATATGAACAACTCAGTGAACGTTATACTGCCGCCGCATCCCGCTTAGAACAGAAAGATGAAAGCGAGCAACGCGAGTGGTTTATGCTCGGTGGCGCCATTGCGTTAGCGGGTATTTTCATTGGCGTCATCATCACTTATCTGCCCAAGAAAAAAGGCCGACGTGACACCTGGATGAACTAAAACGGGGATAACAGCAGGCTGTAAACCGGGATTCACCATAGGTTAAAAAGGGCGGAAAGCCCCTGCAATCTGGCGCTATCCCCTGATACATTTCGACCTTGTTCAGAAAGCTGAACAAGACAGCATAAAAAAGTCTGGCCAAGGCTATATTTTAGACGCGCGCGTGAATATACTGCGCGCGTTTTTAATGCCTTACCGGCGTGTTGTGGAATAGTGTTTATGTATAACGTCAGTCAACTGAACAATCCGGCGTTCCGACTCCCCTCTCTGAGTGAGTTGCCGGCAATCATCACCAACAATTACATGGTCGATGAAGACGCTTATCTGAAGGAATTGATTAGCCTGGTACCGCAGCAGGAGCAAGATCTCAAAGGTCTGACGCAGCAGGCCCATGATTTGGTCGCCAACGTTCGAAAGCAAGCCGATGGCGGCGATGGCATCGATGCCTTTTTACAAGAGTACAGCTTAGATACCCAAGAAGGCGTCATCTTAATGTGTCTGGCAGAAGCCTTGTTACGTATTCCCGATGCGGACACCGCAGATGCCCTAATCAAGGACAAGCTCTCTGGCGCTGACTGGCGCAAACATCTTAAGAACAGTGACTCTCTGTTAGTGAATGCCTCTACCTGGGGACTCATGTTAACCGGTAAAGTGATTCGGGTTAATCAACCAGTCGGCGACGCCGGTAACATGATTGAGCGCTTAGTTAACCGCCTGGGCGAGAGATCGGAAGAGCACACGTCTGAACTCCAGTCACACTGGTAGATCTCGTATGCCGTCTGCTG
>CAXQZJ010000004.1:0-11223 GCA_964228145.1 Alteromonadaceae bacterium
TTCCGGAACTGGAGATCCGTGTCACCTCCGATGATGCAGAATTTATTCGTGACTCAGTCAGTGAGGTTATCACCTCGCTGGGCCTGACAGTGTTATTGGTGGTAGTCACGCTATGGGTGTTTATCGGTTCATGGCGAGCGACCATTATTCCGGCGCTGTCGATTCCTGTTGCGCTGATAGGATCAGTGGCAATAATCTGGTTGTTAGGCTTTTCCATTAATATTCTGACCTTGCTAGCCCTGGTGTTGGCCACCGGTCTTATTGTTGATGACGCCATTGTGGTGTCGGAAAATATTCAGCGAAGAAGAACTATGGGCCTGGGGTCACGGGCTGCGGCCGTTATCGGCACGCGCGAGGTATTCTTTGCGGTGGTGGCGACAACTGCCGTGCTGGTTTCGGTATTTGTTCCTATCGCATTTTTACCTTCTACTGCGGGCCGATTGTTCCGCGAGTTTGGGGGTGTGCTTGCCGCTGCGGTGATCATTTCATCTTTCGTGGCGTTGTCGTTGGTGCCGGCGTTAACTGCACGCCTGCCATTGAAACAAAAGCAGCGCCACCTGTTCAGTGGTATTGGTCAGCGGCTTGCGGATATCTATGCCAGTACGCTGAAGTTTGCGTTACGCCGTGCGCCACTGGTATTTATTGTCTGTGTGGTCAGTGCTATCGCTGCGGGTTCGGTGTACAGCTATCTCGAGAACCAGTTACTGCCCACCGAAGATCGTGGCTCAATTCGCATCTTCGCGCGAGGACCCGATGGGGTTGGACTGAATTTTATGGATCGTCAGGCGCGCAAAATGGAAGAGGTGTTGCTGCCGTTTGCTGACGATGGTCACATCGATGCCATTTATACTGTGGTGGGACAATGGGATCCGAACATTGTGTTTATCACTGTGCCACTGAATCACTGGGATGAAAGGCAACGCTCGCAGCAAGAGATTATCGACCAGATACGCGGTCCATTAGGCAATATCCCTGGCGCTCCGGCGCGGGCCTTCGGTGCCAATAGTCTCAACTTGCGTGGTCAGGGCGGTGGTCTGGAATTAGCCCTCACGGGTGATGACTATCAGGCAATTTTTGCCGCCGCACAGGATTTCGCAGCGCATATTCAGGCGCGCATTCCTGAACTGGGTTTGCCGGAGATATCCTATAAGCCTAATCAGCCACAATTGAGGGTCAATATCGATCGTCGCCGGGCTCAGGATCTGGGTGTTAATCTGAGTGACATCGCCACCACCTTACGTGCAGCCATCAACGGAGACGACGTCGCAGACCTAAATGTCGGAGACCAGTCCATTCCGATTATGCTGCAGGCACAGCACCTGAAGGTAGTCGACCCCAGCGATTTGGCCAATTTGTATGTTCCCTCGAACACTGGACAGCTAGTGCCATTATCCAGCCTTGCTACCTTGAGTGAGGAGGGTGTCGCCGCAGAACTCGAGCGTCATGCACAGCGACGGGCCATAGAAATGGACATGGAACTTCCAGCCGATATGACCATTGAACAGGCAGTTTCGGCGTTAAGGGAGCTGGCCAATGAAGTGCTTCCAGACAATATCGGACTGATTTTCCAGGGTGAGGCATTAACCTATGAAGAAACACAACGGGATGTATTGCTAACCTATATCCTTGCCTTTGTCATTGTTCTGCTGGTATTGGCGGCGCAGTTCGAGAGCGTAAATAGCGCCATTGTAGTGATTGTCACCGTGCCGTTTGGCATTGCCGCCGCATTATTTGCGCTATTTGTCACCGACATGAGTATCAATGTGTATTCTCAAATCGGGCTTGTCATGTTGATAGGCTTACTCGCCAAAAATGCAATATTGCTGGTGGAATTCGCTGATCAGCTACGTGATCAGGGTAAATCGGTCGCTCAAGCGGTGGAGCAGGCCGCCTTGGTTCGTCTGCGTCCTATCTGTATGACTCTGTTCTCGACCATTTTAGGTGGCTTACCATTAATCCTATCCAGTGGCGCTGGCGCTGAAGCAAGAAATGCAATCGGATGGGTTGTGTTCGGCGGACTGGGTTTTGCGACTATCTATACCCTTTATCTGACACCGGTGCTTTATCTGGCGTTAGCCCGCTTCTCTAAACCACGGGCCGATGAGACCCGTAAATTAGAATCCGAGCTGGCGGCGGCCGAGCAACAATTGTCTTAATGGGTTACTGACTGGCTGCCGGTCCTTTAAGAGTGGCATGCCAGTTAACCACTTGCCAGCGATTGTCGCGCCAAACAAACACACCGCTATTCAGATAATGTTGTGCATTTTCAGTGTTATCTGAATTGGTGCCCACCAGCGTGAAGTCCAGCAACGCCATATCACCAAATAAACGGATATTGACATCCTTCGCCGAATACACCATTTCAATCTCTTCGGGTTTTATCAAGCCTGTCTTGTTCACATTGTCCATCAGGGCTTGCTTTCCAAAGCGGGTGCCGGCGGAGCTGGTATAAACCAATTCATCTGCCCAAAATACGTCATGCTGCTCTGCATCATTCATTGTCGCTCCAGCTAAAAAGGCCTCAAGCTGACGCTGAAGATCGAGCTTACTGCCCACCGCAAAGGCAGGCAGGGATAAAAACCAGCAAAGAATAAACCATTTTTTCATTGTTTTTTCCTAGTATGGTAACGACAGTAATATGTCATCCAGACCGGGCTGCCACTGAAATTCACTCAATTTAACCCGATTATTCAACACCACAATCCCATCCTGCTGTAACAGGCCAGTTTGGCGCTTTGCCGAGTCAGACCCCGGCGGAAATGCCAACTGTCCACTTGCGCGCAAAACCCTGAACCAAGGTAAATTCAGCTCGGACGGCGCATGGCCCAGCGCTTTTCCGGTCAACCTAGCTCGGCCCGGTAGGCCGGCCAAATCCGCAACCTGACCATAGCTGGCCACTCGCCCGGATGGAATTAACTGCACCACATGCCAAATGCGCTGATAGTTTGATTGGGACGCTTTCATGGCATTATTGTGCTTGGATTTTACGATGATTACACGCTTTTTTGGGATAGAATATTCCAATGGAACATGAAAATACAAATAAACGAAGCTATTGCAAGAACTGCGGTTTTCCTCAAAGCGTTTGTTTATGCGCTGATGTGCGCCCTATCGTTAATCGCACCAGGGTAATCATTCTGCAGCACCCAAGTGAGCATAAAATCGCCAAAAATACAGCTCGCTTACTGCAAATTGGATTAACCCAATGCACACTGGTAGTGGGAGAGACTGCCAGCGACTTTGCGCCATTGCGAACGTCACTGTCGGCGAACAGTGCCGTGTTGTATCCAAGCCCTTCCAGCATGCCGCTGTCACCCGACTCATCACCAATCCTCCCTCCTGAAAGCTTGATTATGCTCGATGGCACGTGGCGAAAAGCCTATAAGCTTTGGCAACTCAACGATTGGCTGCACGCTTTGCCTGCCTATCATTTAGACAATCCACCAGCGGGGATTTATCAGCGAAAAGCTAAACAGGCCAGTCAGCTGTCTACGCTGGAAGCCTGCAACTTAGCGTTACATGCTTTGGAACAAACACCGACTGACAACTTATTAAGTTTGCTCAAAGCAAGGCAGAAGAAAGGGTTTTAACTCACATTACCAGTATTTGCTTAACCCGTTTAGAGCGTTGCAAATATACGGCAATGACTGACGCTAGCCCGACAATGACAATGACAAAAACCGAGTTCACATGACTCCAACCCGGAATTTGATTACTTTGCCAATACACCTGGCACCACAACAATAGTGCCACCACCGTACTGCATACAGCAAAGGCGTTGAAAGCGGGAACAAAGACCTCCCGACGCTGCAATAATAAACGCCAGACACACACGGCAAGGCTGAATAAAAATATATTCGCCGTCCACTTAATACCCGCGAACGTTTGCTCGTGCTGCGTGGTAACTCGCTGGAAATCAACCCAGTGGTCATACGCCAACCAGTGCGCGTCAAGCCAAAAATGCAACACATAGCCCACGATCACCAAGCCGAGTAATAAACTTAAAACCGACAAGCCTGCACTCAGCGACGGCTGCTGCTGTACACCCGGAGCGTCGTCTGTTTCAAATAATCCGGTAAAGCCTTTGTTAAACCACCATGCACACTGAATAGCGAGTACTGCCAGTAGCCAAAACAACCAGTTCTGATTGGGTAGAATAGCTGCTGGCTGAGCATGGTCAGGGGCTTTTTTCTGCATAGTGGTTTTTGTTACCGGTGCCGAAGATTGGCGCTGAGATATTTGATAAAAGCCTGAATCATAAGCTTTATCCATGCGTGCCCGATACTCCGGATAAGCCTCAACACTGACACGGTCTTGCTTGGATTTATAGCGGTACTGGATAACCAGCACATCAGCGCCGGTTTCGCGATCAGTATCATGACGAACGATTTTGTGAAATTCGAACGCGGGATCATCGATATGTTCATCGACCGTTTCCATGCCTGAAACATCATCCAACAATATACGTGTGGTTTGTACCAACTCCAGAGGGTGAGTCAGCGCCATAGGCACATCGCGCTCAGCCTTACTCGGTACCGATAAATGGTCGTCCATCAAAAAAGGTTCAAACTGAATCACCTCGCGACCTGACTCGTCGTCAGGTTGCCATGGCGAAGCCAGAAAGTAACTTTCTCTGGTCAGAATCTGATTTAACTCAGGATCATCCTGTTCGGTCAGGTCTGCTGCGAGCTGAATTTCCGGGTAATACTTTTGGGTGAACTCCAAGTAATCTTGTTGTGCTGCTTGTAAGCTTTGCTGCTGACGTTGTCTGCGCTGTTGATCCGCGAACATCGCCTGGTGGAGGGTGTCAATCTGATACTGCATGCCATTAACTGAATCACGAATATCAATAATTTCGGTAACCTCTTTGCGCCCTTTTAAGGTCGCTTCAAAAGGCGTTAATTGAGATTCACCGGCCGCCAAAATAAGGCCATGAGACAAATTTGCCTGATACAAATTATCTAAATTACCTTGCTGATGCTGACGGGTCGCGTCCAACCAATAGCGTTTGTCATCATGCCGCAAAGTAACAATGGCGTGATTGAAGTTTGCGTGACTCGGCAACAACGTCGGTAATCGTTTTCCCTGCTGAGTATCAACCAGCGCCACGTGGGAATCGATATTCTGGGTTGCTAATAAGCTCACCAAAAGTAACGCCTTATCTTTGCAATCACCATATCGCTGTTTTAATACTTTAGCCGGCTCATAAGGTCGATGAGAATTGATCCCGGTCTCAACCCCTAAGTAACGAATTTGCTCTTGCACAAAATCCAGTGCCGCCAATATTTTTTCCTCGTCATTGCGCAGGCCTGCGAATAACTGGGAGGCGGTCGCATTTATCTGAGGGTGATCATAACTCGCCTGATAGTGGGGTAACGCCCAGTTCACAACTTCCGCCCAATTGGCATAATCACTGACTTGAATGTAGGGGTAAGGCACCACATCTGACGGATAGCCGTCATCAACCTGAATCGCACTGACATCTTTCAGGGTCAAGACAAATTCCCGTGGGTTTTTATTACTTGCGCGCAAGCGATGAGTACTGTCACCGAGGGTTTTGAATTGTAATGTATGCCCAGACAAATTGAGCAAGCGGTAATGCAGCTTATCTAAAGACACACCCCAGGCCAAATCCAGCTCGGTAGAAAAATGCCCGTCAAAAACCGGATTCGAGCCGATACGTGAAAAGCTATAACGCACCAGATCATTCGCCCGAACATCGCTGATAAACACATTAACGGTTTTCGTGCCGTCATAAATCTGATCTGCCAGACCTTCTTCCCGTTGCAAAACATCAATACGGGAAGCACTACGCTTATCTATCCACTGGCCATCGCGAAATACCGAAATTTCGTGAAACTCTACTGTCTGGTAATCCGGGTCAAAGTCTATCTCAATGTGTGATACGGAGCTTAACCCTGCACTGTTGACCGCTTGAGAGGCAAACTGACTAAAGTATACGGAGTCCGTTCCTTGAATTTTCCACTGTCGATCCACCAGCACGTAGCGAATACCATTTTCGTGAGTTTGCGGTTTTTCACTGTTTAAGTCGGGTAACGTTGCCGGGGCAACCCAATCAGGAATAGAGGTAAATTTCGGGGTTGCTAATGCAGGCAAGCACACCAGCCAACCAAGCATTACCGCAGCAAAGGATTTCATCAAACGGCCCTGTTATTGATAGTCCAAAGCCAATGTAATAAAAACGGGTTTAGGTTTCCACTAGAACACCCGTCTGTATTATCAGTTAATTATCCTCCAATACATTTTGCAACATACTTTCACAGGGGCTTTGGCACTTAGGTTTACCCACCACTTTAGCCGGCACACCAACCACGGTAACATGAGCAGGGACATCACTCAGCACTACAGATCCTGCACCGATTTTACTGCCTTCACCGATGTTGATATTGCCGAGAATCTTGGCTCCTGCGCCAATCATTACACCTTGACGCACTTTGGGATGACGATCGCCACTTTCGTTGCCTGTTCCGCCTAATGTCACAGATTGCAAAATGGATACATTATTATCTACCTGTGCCGTTTCGCCGATGACGATACCCGTGGCATGGTCAAACATGAGACCGGTGCCGAGTTTAGCAGCCGGATGAATATCTACCCCGTTCACCACTGAATTACGGCTTTGTACAAACAGTGCTAAATCCTGCCTGTCCTGTTGCCATAAATAATGGGCCAAGCGGTGAATTTGAATCGCTTGAAAGCCTTTAAAATAGAGCAAAACAGATAAGTAAGCACTCACTGCTGGATCGCGTTTAACAACGGCCTGAATATCCAAAATTGCGGCATCAACCATTTGGGGATCCAGTAAATAAGCTTGCTCAATCATTTCTCTTACCGCCAGAGCAGGCATCGCATCATTACTTAGACGATTAGATAAGATAAAACTTAATGTGGATTCGACATTATGGTGAGACAGTACACAGGCATGCAGATAGCTGGCCATCAAGGGCTCTTTGTTCGCCACTTGCTGCGCCTCTTGCTTCAGCGTTAACCAAAAGTTCTGTGTATCCATATTGCCTCTCTCGCTCAGGTGAGCCTGACCCGTGGTTTGTCAGTTTGACTGGGTTATTCGCTTAAAAGCGTAGGATAGCTCATAATCCGGCAAATTTTTTTCCAGACTGGTTATAAGGCATAACCGGATGAACTATTGATGTCGGAATGCGGCTAACGGATGCGTGGTGATAATGGCAACATGAGCAGCTTCACCGGGCTTCATCGCATTTTCATGGCTCACCCTGACTTTTAACTGACAACCGTCGTTAAGCGTCACCGCATACAAGCGGCTTTCGCCCTCATAACGTACCCAGTCAACTGTACAATTTGGTGATGGATGTTGCTTATCGAGACTTAAGTCGTCAGGCCTGACCAACAAATCCACCTTACCCTGATGGGTTTCAACACTGATCGCGGGTGCGGCACCAATTAAGGTAGATGCAGTACCACTTCCTTGATCTGGCGACACGAGTTGCCCGGGTAAGAAACTTGCTTCACCCATAAAGCGGGCAACAAAGCGACTGTTCGGCGTGGCATAACATGCTTCAGGCGTATCTAACTGCTCGAGCACCCCACCATTTAAAATTCCAATGCGATCCCCGACACTCAGTGCCTCTTCCTGATCGTGGGTTACCCATATGGCGGGCACGCCTGCTTGTTTAAGTGCTTCTCGGATTTCCCAACGCAAACTGTCTTTTAGCGCCGCGTCTAAGTTAGATAAAGGCTCATCTAATAAGACGAAAGCGGGTTGGTGCGCAAGGGTGCGGGCCAGCGCGACGCGCTGCTTCTGCCCACCAGACAAGCGTTCCGGCCGCGCCGAACGCAATGCCTCTAAACCCAACAATGCTATCCAATGATCTGCCTGGGTAGACTGCTTTAACCTGAAGTTAATATTTTGCTCAACGGTCAGGTGAGGGAACAAAGCAAAGTCCTGAAACACCATACCCACATTACGTTTCTCCGGCGCAATATAACGATCAGGTGTAGCCGTCCAACCAGATAGACTAATTTGACCTTCACTGATCGGAATCAGCCCCGCTAATGCCTGTAAAATGGTGGTTTTGCCGCATCCGGTTGGACCAACCAACATCAGAATTTCGTCATCGCCGAGTTGCAGATTTAATTTATCTACCACACGGTTATCGCCGTAATTCACCGACAAGTCAGTAACCTTAAACATCAGGCGCCTTTATCCTCAGTAATTGTAAACTGCTGACGTCGCTCACCCGACAGCATTAAAATAAGACCCAATCCTGACAATAATACCAGAAGCAGACCTGGGACGGCAGCACGGCCAAAATAGCCCGCCTCATACACCCGCCACATGTAGGTGGCCAGGGTTTCAAAACCGGTGGGACCCAACATCAGCGTTGCGGGTAACTCTCGCATCGCCTCCAAAAACACCAACGCCGCGCCAGCAATTAACCCGCGCATGGTCAGTGGAAGTGTTACGCGGCGAAATGCTTCCGCAGGCCCCGCCCCTAGTGATCTGGCTGCTTTAACTAAGCCCGAATCGATATTCTCGGTAGTACTGCGAATACTGCCTATGGCCAAAGGAATAAAGCGTAAAACATAGGCCATAACCAATAAACTCAGGGTCTGATACAACACAGGTAACTGCAAGCCAACGTAAACTAATGCAGTCCCCATCACAATTCCGGGGACGCCGAAGCCAAAATAGGTAATACGTTCCATGATACGGCCAGCACGCCCTGCAATCGCTGCGTGCGCAACGGGCAGGGCAAGCATCACAGCTACCGCTGCAGCGAGTAAGGATGCATGAGCAGAATTCCAAGCGATTTGCATATCGAAATCACCTGCCCCTTCACGTATTAGCCATACACTGAAAATACCTAACGGCAAGAAAATCGCCATTAGCACCACGGGCAAACAGGCTAATAGCATCAGCGTGCGCTGCCAGCGAGCCGGCCATAAGGTCAAATGTTTTCCTGGCCGCTCATTCGCGCCTTTTATCCGGCTTTCGATAAATAAAATTAACGCCACAATCACCATCAGCTGCAAGCTCAACATCGCCGCCTGACTTAATCCAAACGCGTTGTATTCAACAAAAATGACCCGGGTAAAGGTGTCCAGCCCCATGATCGCCGGAGTACCAAAATCAGATAGCGCATACAAGGCAGCCAATAACGCACCGGCAGCAATGCTATTCATCACACGGGGCAATACCACCCGCCACAAACTGGCAGTTAATGACATACCTAACGTTCGGGCTGCATTGACCATGCTGGCATCGAGACTCAGTACTGCAGCTCGGGTGGTCATCATAACAAAGGGGTAAGTGTATAAACTCATAATCAATGCAGACCCCCATAAGCCATCCACTGAGGGGGTCGACAGGCCAAGCAGGTTTTCAATTTCACCACCGGGACCAAAGGAGAAATACGTGGCAAATGCGCCAAGATAGCTAGGCAGAGCCAGAGGGGCTGCAAGTAAAATCAGCCAGAAACGTTTAAACGGCATTTGCACATAAGCTGTGAACAATGCCAGCGGTACACCAATCAGTACAGAGCCCAGCACCGTCAGTGATACCAATGCCATGGTGTTACCCAATACCCGTAAATTATGAGCATCGAATAATTCAGCACTGTCTTGAGCAAGAGATATCAATACCCCGACTGGCACTAGCGCTAAGACAGCAATAAGTAACGCCAGAGGGTAGGATTTAGGCCAGTTTGTCAAAGTACTCCGACTTTCCGCATTAAATTCAAGGTTGGACGTAGGTCGGCTAGTTTACGCAAATCTACCTGCGGTGGCGAGAGGGCATTTAACGGTGCCAGCCCCTGTGGTGGAGCAACACCATCAACCAAAGGAATCTCGTAAGCTTCACGAGAAAGGTAAGATTGCACTTCATGGGTCAACAAGTAACGGATAAAATTGATAGGTAACTCACCGTCACTGAGCGCCACTGCGCCCGACGCATTGACCAGGCAACCGGCATCATTGTTAGTGTAGGCCAGCTCTACGTTGGCGTTTGGCTTACCTGCCTTAAGGCGCAGAGTATAGTAGTGATTGGCAAAGCCGACATCGACCTCACCACGTTCAACACCCATTACCACACCCAGCTCTCCGGCGTATTTCTTGGCATTGCGACTCACCCCTTTGAGCCAATCCGCGGTTGCTTTCTCACCCTCGAGAATCCGCATTGCAGTTAGAAACGACTGAAATGATGCGTAGGCGGGTGCCCAACCTACTTTCAAATTGCTATCGGCCAGGGCCATAACATCATCAGGGATTTGCGCTCTCGACACCCGTTGTGGATTAAATGGCAAGGTACGAACCCGTCCCGTCACCGGTGACCACCCGGGGTACTGAAACCCCTGTTTCATCTGCGCCATTAAATCTGCCGGTAACGGCTTAGCCGCGCCGGCACCAGTGACCATACCAATAGACCCAGTATCTACCGCCCAGAACACATCGGCACGACTCACACCAGCCTTGGCTTCTGCAACAATGGTATTTGCCAGAGCAGCGGAGGCGCCCCTACGAATATTCAAGGTAAGCTGAGGATTACGCTTTTTAATCGCCTCAAGAACATTTTCATACAAGCCGCCTTCACCACGCCCCAGATAAAGGGTTAAATTTCCTTTCAGCGTTGGGAGATCGTCAACTGATACGGCTTTTGTTGCCGCTGGCGTCATTGCCCAACCCAATGAGCGTGAAAAAGGCATCGCCCCCATCGCACTGGCAGCAATCAGGCCTTGTATAAATGTTCTGCGTTGCATAATTGTCCTAAAAAACGTCGTTGCGGCTCTTTTCTGTTTCGACCAACAGTGCACGCGCTTTATCGAGTTTAGCCTGCATAGCTTCAACAACCGAGCGAACAGCATCGACACCTTTATTCTGACTAATCGCTTGGGGCAAGGTAACGTTAAAGTCTTTTTCCAGGTCTTCAACTAACTTGGCGTCGCGTTGAATTAAGTCACCCTCAACACCTTCGAATCGCTGCAGATAAGTGTCGTGGACCAGCGTAGTGGCTACCTCTGTTAACTGTTCTGCGTATTTGGCTACCACCCGGTCCAGGCGTAGCTTTATGTCGTCTATGACTTCCGGACCAGTTACTGGTTCCACTTCAGTGGTCTTAACCTCGGCGATAACGCCCTTCTGTTGCAATTGCGCGGCAAGTTTTACCGCTCCTAATGCCTGCCATAATGCCTGATTGAGTTTCGCTTGTTCAGCCTTAACATCAGCCAA
>CAXQZJ010000005.1:0-5699 GCA_964228145.1 Alteromonadaceae bacterium
GGCGAGTGAATAACCAGCGTCATATTACTGGCGCAATAAAGTGATGCATGAAACGCTGCTAGCTTTTCTTGCAGAGCTTCCGTTGTGAACTGCCCGAAGGTTTGTTGGTTACCAACAGAAAACTTGGCAAACGGGTGCGCCGGGTTGGCCGTTTCTTTATGGATCTGATACAGACGTCGCAAGTCATCTTTGCGCTTGAACTTAAATTCAGCGTCTATGGATTTAATTTCAGACTGTATTTGTTCAATATCGAAGTTAGGTGCACCTAGCATTGCCGCGAAGGCGGGCAATACGCGGGGGAGTGCCTGAGCATGAACCTGAAAATGGTAATTAGCGAATTCGGTACCGGTCCAGGCATTAATGTTGCCGCCGGCTTGCTCCATGAGTTCATTGATAGCATTTGGCTCAGGGAGCAGGACATTCCCCATGAACAACATGTGTTCCAGTAAATGGGCCAGTCCGGGACAGTCCGAAGGGTCAAAAAAATGCCCGGCTTTCACACTGGCCGAGACACAACAGGTAGTCAGTTCCTGCTTGTGGACAATTAACACCCGTAGGCCGTTTTCCAGTCGCAAGGAATAGGTACTATCTATGTCCTGTGTAATATTCAATGTAATTTCTTCGTTCTGTCTACGTGTTATTGTTTGCAGTTAGCCGGTGGACAGGTTAACAGCAGGCGAATGACCGGTTACACCTTAGTCTAAGAGTTTATAATAGTACTAGGCGAGTTGGCTGACCTTTGCTATCGTTAGTATGTACTCCTCATCATATTAGCAATGTTATGTCAGGTCAAAGCAGCAAAGACGACATTTTTATTTTTATCATGCGCCATGGTGAGGCTGAATCACTACTGACGGATGATAAAAGCCGAAATCTTACCCTTCATGGCAAAAGTGAAGTGCGTGTCAGCTCAAACTGGTTGACTGAATCCTATTGTCAGGACGGTGAATTGTCGCTCGCCCTGGTTAGTCCTTACACGCGAACTCGTCAGACTTTCAATGCCTTATCAGAAACCCTGCACGCCGCGCAAAGTGAAATTTGTGATGACATTGTGCCTGAGGGAAATGTCCGGCTTGCGCATGATTATATTGACGTATTAGCGCATCAGATGGCCAAATCCCGAAAAGGAAAACCACTGCTCATTGTGAGCCACATGCCGTTTGTTTCATTTTTACTGGATGCATTATGTGACTCGCACCAAATGACGTTGTTTGCGACCGGATCTGTGGCAGTAGTCAAGTACAATTTAACCCGCGGCAAAGGCGTTTTGGTTAAACACTTTCAAGGCAACATTTAACCCCGCAGGCCGATTTGTTATTTAATACATGAATATACCGGCTCTAGCGTCTCATTAGTGTGCTATCTGCGCTAACTAAATCCAGGTCAATTTCGCTTTTTTGCTTTAGCTTTTTTTTCTGCTACCGATATAACAAACAGGTAGAGAGGAACAAAGGTATCATTTCGACGCGCGTCGTTGAGAATGCAAACAAACACATGTCGAGTCAGTCTATTCCAGAACAGCTTCGAAAATCGTTAGAACGACATATGGAAGAGTCGGATCTGCACGATGACGAAGAAATGGCGCAAATCATGAGTAAGCTGTCAGACCTGTCGGCCAAGGTAGCGGCTGCTAAAGCCAAAGTACTGGCTAAACGCAAGACAGGCTAATTCGATTATGGCTGGTGCATTCAAAGGCCAGTCACTTCTGTAATCCTAACTACAGTGCGCTTTCAAACACACCGCAAAATACCAGACTGGCCTGTATCATTTTTTAACGAGTGTTAATCCGGGGTGACAACGGAAACGGGTTTGTAGAATTCGGGCATTACCCTCACAGTTTTGATCATGTTCTCGTTTATATCAATAATCTCAATGGGGTAGCCGGCAAGGCGCAAGCTGACATTGCTGTCGGGAATTTCTTCCAGATACTCAAGAATTAACCCGTTAAGTGTTTTAGGTCCTTCGATGGGAAAATTCCAATCCATTTCTTTGTTGAGTTCCCGCACGTTAGCACTGCCATCAACCAATACGCTGCCATCCTGTTGCACCGAGACTTCCTTGCTGTAAGCGGGGAGTGTCGTGGTTGTAAAGTCACCAATAATTTCTTCCAGGATATCTTCCAGGGTAACCAGTCCCTGAATATCACCGTATTCATCTACAACAAGCGCAATTCGCTCTTTTTCCGCCTGAAACTGATACATCAGGGTATGCAGAGGGATAGACTCCGGGGCGTAGTAAATCTCACGCACTGCCCGAAGCAGGGTGGCTTTAGTGAATTGGTCCTTCGATAGCAACCGCAGTGCATCGCGAACGTGAACAAACCCCACAGCGTCATCAATGCTATCGCGATAAAGCAATACGCGAGTGTGCTGAGACTGAGTGAGCTTCTTTTGGATGTCTTTCCATTCGTCGTTAATGTCGATTGCGGCAATATCACTGCGGGGCACCATAATATCTTCGGCAGTGACATTTTCTAAATCGAGAATACTGACCAGCATGTCCTGGTGCTTTTTGGGGATCATTGTTCCCGCTTCATACACCACGGTTCGAAGTTCTTCCCGGCTCAGGGAGTCACCACCGTCACCGGAAGGTTTGATTCGCAATAGGGCCAAAATGCCATTGGTGATGCCATTGATTGCCGCCACCAGCGGGTACATCACAACCAATAGCGGCGATAAAATAAGTGAACTTGGAAAGGCGATTTTCTCCGGATACAACGCAGCCAGGGTTTTCGGTGTCACTTCAGCGAAAATAAGCAGGATAATAGTTAGCCCGATAGTCGTTGCAAATACCGCCCAGTATTCACCAAACCAGCGGGTGCAAATAATCGTAGCAATGGCTGAAGCGGCAATGTTAACCAGGTTATTACCGATCAGAATCAAGCCAATTAACCGATCCGGACGCTCGAGTAGTTTGTGCACGCGCTTGGCACCGCGGTGTCCTTCGCCTTGTAAGTGTTTGAGTCGATACCGGTTGATCGACATCATGCCGGTTTCAGAACTGGAAAAATACGCAGATAAAGCAATTAAGATTGCCAGTGCAATCAACAACGCACTGGTTGATATGTCGTCCAACTAGGGATCCCTTCAAATATTTAGAAACACCAATGTAGTCAGTCAATCATGGCGTTTCAAGTGTTAATTGGTGATGTTGGTTATCAGAGCAGAATTTCTTTCACGAATCGACTGCCAAAATAGGCCAGTGACAACAGCATGACGCCAAGGATAGTTAAAGCGATAACTTGTTTACCGCGCCAGCCCCACAGTTTTTGGCCTGCCAAAAGCACTATAAACACGACTAATCCGGCAATAGATAGCAGCGTTTTGTGGACATAGCCCTGACTCAGCATGTTTTCCAGAAAGACAAAGCCGGTTATTTGGGCAATGACCAACAATATGGTGCCGATTAAAATAAGTTTAAACAGGATCCCTTCAACCAGCATCAGTGGCGGCAATGAAGAGTGTAATATGCTGGCGCCTTTGTGTTTCAGTTGGTGAGTTATGTACGACATTTGCAGAGCGTACAAAAAGCCGATGACTAGCGTGCCATAGGCAAATAGCGACAGTGTGATATGCACTACCAAACCCGGGCGCAATTCGATATGCATGATATGTTCAACAGGAATAAATGCAGAGGCCAGTACACTAAACCCGGCAAAACCAAACACCACGGGTAATAAAATCACGTTTGGTAGCAATGAATTGCTCACCAGCATAGACAGTGTTATGAGCCAGGCTACCAGCGACAGAACATTGGTTATACTCATATTCTGACCGGCTTGTGCAGCCAGAATAGCGTCACCCAAAAATATACTGTGACAAAGCACTGCGATGGCAGCAATGCTTAACGCAAACATCCTGTTTGGGCCCTGATTGTGAAAAAATCGCCCCGTCATAGACGCTGCAGCCACAAAATACGCAACAACCGCCAGCAACGCGAACAAGGTAGCCATGTGTTGAATAAAACCTGTTGGTAAAAAATAACTTGGTATTGATACTGCAGAATAACAGAGAATTCAACTGCATGTCTGCCGGAATTTGATAAATCATTAATCCAGACTACGTTAACTGGTCAATTTTCGGTATACTGCCGGTATTCTTAATTGATTGGGTTGATAAACAGAGAATGTTTGAGAATCTCAGCGAAAGGTTAGGGCAGACGCTACGTAATGTTAGCGGTCGGGGCCGCTTAACCGAAGACAATATTAAAGAAACCCTGCGCGAAGTCAGAATGGCGCTACTCGAAGCCGATGTGGCGCTGCCGGTTGTCAAAGAATTTGTTAACCAGGTTAAAGCCCGCGCTGTGGGTACTGAAGTAACCAAGAGCCTTAAGCCAGGCCAGGTATTCATCAAGATCGTTCAGTCTGAACTTGAAGCGGTCATGGGGGAGGCAAACGAAAAACTGAATTTGTCTACCCAGCCTCCTGCGGTCGTCTTGATGGCGGGTTTACAAGGTGCAGGTAAAACAACCTCAGTAGGTAAGCTGGCCAAATACCTCACAGAGCGCGAAAAGAAAAAAGTCATGGTGGTCAGTGCTGACGTGTATCGTCCGGCGGCCATCAAACAGCTTGAAACCCTGGCAGAAGATGTCGGCGTCAACTTTTTCCCATCGACAATTTTGCAAAAGCCTGTCGATATTGTTAATGACGCCATTGATGCTGCACGTAAACAGTTCTTCGATGTATTGTTAGTGGATACCGCAGGCCGTCTGCATGTCGATAGTGACATGATGGACGAAATCAAAGCATTGCACGCTGCAGTGAAGCCGGTTGAAACGTTATTTGTCGTTGATGCAATGACGGGGCAGGACGCGGCGAATACAGCGAAAGCCTTCAACGAAGCGCTGCCACTAACCGGTGTTATCCTAACCAAAGCTGACGGTGATGCGCGCGGTGGTGCAGCGTTGTCGGTGCGTAAAATCACCGGTAAACCCATTAAATTTATCGGTATGGGTGAAAAGCTCGATGCGTTGGAGCCGTTCCACCCTGAGCGTATTGCGTCACGTATACTGGGTATGGGCGACGTATTAAGCCTTATCGAAGAAGTTGAGCGCAAAGTCGATAAAGACAAAGCGCAGAAACTGGCGAAGAAAGTTCAGAAGGGCAAAGGCTTCGATCTTCAGGACTTTAAAGAACAGCTAGAACAAATGCGCAACATGGGCGGCATGATGGGCATGCTCGACAAGCTGCCGGGTATGGGCGGCATGAGCGCCAAGATCAAAGACCAGGCGAACGACAAACAGTTTGTGCAAATGGAAGCGATCATTAATTCCATGACGCCTGCTGAGCGCGAAAAGCCGGAAGTCATTAAGGGCTCCCGCAAGCGTCGTATCGCAGCGGGTTCCGGTACACAAATTCAGGATGTAAACCGGTTGCTCAAGCAGTTTACCCAAATGCAGAAAATGATGAAAAAGATGTCTGGCGGCGGCATGAAGAAGATGATGCGCCAGATGAAAGGCATGATGCCTCCGGGTGGCGGTTTTGGAGGCCCTGGTGGTCCAGGCGGGCCAGGTGGATTCGGCGGTCCTGGCGGGTTTGGCGGAGGCGGTGGCTTCCCACCACGTTAAAAGGCTGTCGCATTACTTAGCAATGCTTAAAAACCTCAATCGCAGCAATGCATTGAGGTTTTTTTATTTTTTTGCATCCAGTATCACTCATCAATCGTTTGGCTTGTTGAACAGGACGTGAGCAGTACTTATCG
>CAXQZJ010000006.1:0-5731 GCA_964228145.1 Alteromonadaceae bacterium
CTCTGGGTCATAGCCATTCAGGGTGATAAGCGTGTGCTGATAGGTCTGATCGTCCAAATGGTTGATCAGGTTAACCACGCCGTTTTCTAGGCCGCCTGTATCCAAGCGAAACAGGATATGGACAATGTGAAATCTAGTTGCCATTTAAGTAACCCGGCAGCGTGGCACCGAACAGAGATTCTGCTCTGTCTTTGATTTGTTGTTTATTGTCGTTGATGTCATTGGCTGGCAATGAGATTGCGACAAACACCGCTTGTTGCGGTTGCCCCAATATCGCTTGTAGCGTTTGGTATAGCTTAACCTTCAAAGACACCGGCGAAACAAGGCGATCGGTGACATAACTGTAAGCAATATAGCGGCGCTGGCCGGCGGCATTGTTAATTTCTATCAGGCGATAATTGGCGAAAGTATCCCGGTTGATCAAGGTCCAGCGTTCGAAGTTATATGCGTGATGCGTACTGTTAATTAGTTCTTTGCTGTCGTCATTGGTGCTGTAGTAAGCAAGGTAGACGTCAAAGTCATCAAGTTTGCCGGTTTTATTTAGGTCAGCATGTTTAAAAATTGGTTGCCAATTGCCTAACGCTTTTTCCTGACTAATCAAAGGGCCAAAATCAGGTTGAGCCGGCAGTGTGGGTGAGGCAGCATTGATTTTATAGCCAAGCGCGACGGCGAGTAACACAATCAACCCGCCCGCCGCTTTAGTCAGGGTGGCCGGGCTAACATTACGGGTAGTGATTTCGCTGCTGTCAGGACGTTTGGGTACGGGATCACGCCAGATATTACCAATTGCAAACATGATAAATAACACCACGCCAAACCAAAGCCAGCCGTAAATCAGGTGGTCAACGCCAGTGGCGTACTTCATGTCGGACAAGTGAGCAATCATGACGATGCCATAGGCGCGAATGCCATTAGCTAAAATCGGTAGCGCCAGAGAAAACAAAATAAACCAAATGCGCTTTTTGCTGCTGGTGTAATTTAAGTACGCATACAAGGTGCCGAGACAGAATGAGGCAATCAGGTAGCGGATGCCGCTGCACGCCACTGCAACTTCGAATAAACCACCAGGTATGGCAATGAATAACCCCTCGCGATAGGTCGGTATGCCGGTAAGCTTAAGAAAAAATACCGTAAAGTCAGCGGTGACTTCCTGAAGCTGAGGAATGAGAAACTCGCCCGCCGGTACGCTGAACATCCAAAACAGCATCGCAAATAACATCGGACGACTGGCGGCGTTTCCCAGCATCAACCAAATTAGTAGCGGTAACAGGGCAAAAGCTGCGAATTGTTCCGCAACGGCAATTTGTCCCAGGCTGCCAATAATCCAAAGCCCTAAAAAGCCAGCAATTGGAATCAGCGCAATCAGCGCCGGTTTGATGGGGGCGGATTGAATAAGGTGCCAGCGCTCACGAATCAAATAAATACAAATAGGCGCAATCAGGAAGCCATGAGTAAAGGTTTCAGAGCGTTCCCAGATTTGGATGGTAGACCAGATACTCGGGTAAAAGGCGAGCGCCCAAAGTAGGGTGGTAATGATTAATATTGAAAGGGCATTTAATCGCATACTGTCTCACTCCCTGAAATCAGTGCCGGTAACGCTTTTAACGCATTATCCCATCTTAAGTTGTCGAGAATCCACTCACGGCTGACCTGCGCATCGGTCGGTTGCTGTATTTGTTGTATTACAGCTTGGGCATATTCATTGGCGTGGTCTTTTATGATAACCGCAGCATTTGACGCCTGAATACCTTCAATGGCGAGACTGGTAGCCACCACGGGTTTGGCCAATGCCATCGCTTCAAGCACTTTGTTCTGAATACCACGGGCGATTTGTAATGGAGCGACGTTTACCTTGGCTGCCAATGCATAAGGTCGCACGTCTGCTACGCGACCGGTTACCTTAATACCCTGTTTGCCGTTAAGGGCTGACACCTTTTCGGTCGGATTGCCGCCAACAATATAAAAAGAGGCAGTAGGTAAGTGCTTACGAACTGTGGGCCACACGTTATCTGCGAACCAGAGCACAGCGTCGACATTGGCCCAATAGTCCATTGCGCCGGTAAAGCACACGTCGACTTGTTCGGTTAGTGGGGTAATATCTGCGGCATGGGGATCAAAGTAGTCGGTGTCCACACCGTTATATAAGTAACCAATTTTATCCTTGAGCGGGTCAGGCATCAGGCGTTTAAACAAGTCGGCTTCTTGAGGCGATACGAAAGTCGCAAAGGCAGCTCGCTCGCATAATCGTTGCTCTTCTCGCTCCAGGGTCTGATGTTCGCGCCGGTAAACCCAACGTTTTAGCGGGTTGCCCTTTTCGGCATACTGGCGCCATTTGTCAGAATCCACGTCGACAAAATCAATCAGGGTTTTGACCTCAGGGTGCTTATTTAAAAATTGCCCCATGGTCGAAGAGAACACCACGGCATGCTCGATGTGATAGAGATTGATCAGCGTATCAACCTGTTTCTGCATGCGGGTAGAACTGTAATAGGGCACAGACAGGGGGCGGCCATTAACTAAACCCTTAGCGGACTTAATCAGGCAGGTCAGTTTATGCTGGGTTTCAACATATAAGCTGGCGCATTCTTTCTCCAGCGCCGGAATGTATTGTTGATCGTGGGGGCCATCTAAAAAACAAACCAGGTGCACACTGTAATGCTTGTTAAGCTCCCGCAACACATTGTATGAGCGGATCTTGTCGCCCTTGTTGGGGGGAAAAGGAATACGGTGTACCAGATATAATAATGGCGGCTTTGACGACTCTGACATGATTACCCCAGATACCGCGACAAGAAAGGTCCCATAAACCGGCTAACGCGGATGGGCAGCTTCTTCCATAAATTAATGAACATTTGATACTTGGGGTTATTGGGGCTTAGATTGGGCAGCTGATCTGCTTTTACCAAGTAAAACTGGTAATGCAGCGGCACCGGTGTCATGCCGTAATTTTTCTTATATTTGTATGCACCTGAATCATTTTTACTGCGGCCAAAATCAAAGCGGTTACACGCTTTATTGGCCCGGGCGTGGCACATTAACTGATAATACATAAAGTCGTTGCTTTTCAGATTACGTGCTTCAGGTGTTCCACCCCCATAATAGGGCAGTACTTCCCCTTTGTAGTAAAAACTCAGCACAGAAGAGACCGATTTTCCTTCATGAGTAACGGTCAGCACTTCACATTGGTCACCGAAAACGTCCTTGAGGGTACGGAAATAGTTTTTCGGGAATACAGGTGTACCCAGGTTACGTACGCTCTCTGAGTAGATCTCATAGCTTTCATCCACATCGCCGCTGACGGTAAATTCCAAGTCATTTTTCATCGAATTGCGGATAACGGCCCGGGCGTTTTTCTTTATGCCCGCTAAAATACCCGCGTCGTCTTCGGCCAGTTCATAGCCGAAGGTGGAGTGAGCGCACCGCTCTGTAAGGCGATTTTGCCGTTCAAAGGGGTAGCGTAGCTCCAGATAGTCGACGTTTAACTGTTCAGCTAGGGTGATGGCGACATCTTCTAGCTTGTCCATTATGTCAGTATCATCGCTGGCTACCCCGCCATATACGCAAAAAGGCAGCGAGATAAGTGCAGAGCCAAATAACAAGCTGCGTTGATGAGCCAGTGGTAATACACCTACAATGTCGCCGTTTTTCTCGGCATACAAAAAATGACACTTGTGACCGTAGGCTTGCTCAATGACACGCTTCCAACCGCTGAGGTGGAAAAAGGTGCCTATGCTACATTGGTGTACAAACGCGTCCCATCTTTGCTGTTCGGCTTTGTCCTCGCCCAGCGTTTTATATACCACTTCAGACACTTAGCTTACTCCGTAGACATCCTGCATTGTTGACCAATGAAAATCCGTTAGCAGGCTTTCCAGCTTGCCATAGGTTTTATCGAGATTGACGTAATGACGGAAATTCGATTTCCACGAACCGCCTTCAACTTTGGGCTGTTTGGGGTCGATTTCCCATGGGTGAAAGTAGAACGAATAAGGTTGCCGTTCTGCTTTGAGATAATTTTTTATCAGATGACGCGACAATGAATAGGGGTATAAGCGGAAGTAACCGCCACCGCCGATGGCCATCTGTTTACCCAGCCACTTGTAGGTTGGGATTGGGATTTCTGTGATGCCTTCTGGTCTGTTGTAGGCAAACCTTGGCCAATCCGGTGTGCCATATAGGTCATGCTTTACCGGATAAGTACTGGAACTGTACTTAAACCCAAGTTCAACCAGAGTTTGAAAGGCCCACTCGTTAGTGTATCCAATCGAGAAACTGGGGGCGCGATAACCGATAACTGCTTGGCCAATCAAGTCTTCCAAATGATCTTTTGAGCGCTTCACATCGGCATAAAACACCTCTTGGGTTTGCTCTGACGCGCGGCGATGGGCGTACCCGTGGCTGGCAATTTCGTGGCCGCGCTGGTGGATTTCCTTGATAAGTTCAGGAAATCGTTCGGCTACCCAGCCCAAAGTAAAAAAGGTGGCTTTTACATTGTGTTGTTCAAACAAGTCGACCAAACGGCGGGTGTTATCGGCTACGCGTGGCGTGTATTGACCCCAGTCTTTCGGGTCTATCACGCCATCCCAAGCTGATACCTGAAAAAAGTCTTCTACGTCTACCGTCATTGCATTTACGGTAGGTGATAATTTCGTTGTCATCGTCCCTTCCCAAACAAAACCACTTCAACAGTACGGATGAGAATCAATAAGTCGAGTAAAAAACTCTGGTGTTTGACGTAGTAAAGGTCGAACTTGAGCTTCTCCATGGAGTCTTCAACGCTGGCGCCATAGGGGTAGTTAAGCTGTGCCCAACCGGCCAGACCGGGTCTGACGTTATGGCGTTGGTTGTAGTAGGGTATTTCTCGGATTAATTGTTCAACAAATTCCGGGCGTTCAGGCCTTGGCCCGATAAACGCCATATCTCCGCGCAGTACGTTCCATAATTGCGGCAACTCATCAATGCGGTACTTACGCAGGATGTTACCAATGCGTGTTACGCGAGAATCGTTCTTAGTCGCCCACTTAGCACCGTCTTTTTCTGCATCGGTGCGCATGCTGCGGAATTTATAGATACGGAACACTTTGCCATTAAGCCCAATTCGGTCCTGACTATACAGTAGGGGGGCTTTTATTCCCTCTTCAATCCAAATGCCGATAACCGCAAATAGCATTAGTGGCCATGTGAAGAGCAAGATAATGAATGCCAGCACGGCATTGATACCAAAGTTCAATGCTTCATGTAGGTAGTTATGAGTTTGGAAGCCATTGGAGTAGATGACCCAGCTTGGGTAAATCATGTTTACGGCGATCTGACCCGACTCTCGCTCCATAAAGTCGAGGATATCGATAATATCGATACCACGAATACGGCAATCAAACAGGATTTCAATAGGCAAGGTACCGCGGCGCTGATCACAGGCAATGACGATTTCTTCCACATCGTTTTCGGCCAGAAAATCTCGGAATGTTTCGTCGATAGGAACGTTAATAATTTCTTCGTTTTTAATGCCGTGTTCACGGTCATCACCCGGAATCGGAATAAACCCAACCAATTCAAAGCCTTGACGGTCAACATCACGACGCATTCTGCGCTCGATAATCGACGCCCGCTCGCCTGCGCCAATGACAATAATGCGACTTTTACCCAGGCCCAAGGCGCCCATTTTGTTAGAAAAGTAACGGAACACACAGAGGGTGAAAATCACCATGCCCGAGGTGAGCGGCAAATAAGC
>CAXQZJ010000007.1:0-3319 GCA_964228145.1 Alteromonadaceae bacterium
TAGATATTCTCGAGCAATTGAGGGTGTGGTCAGAATCCCATAAAGTTTAAGTTCAGAGGATAGCATGACCCATCACAGTGGCAGCTAACCCCGGCGGCTTTTGAGCGGGTTGCGGCCATAGTGATGACGAAACTGACGAAATAACAATTTTTCCACGGGGCGCGGAGTTGGCGTTGTAATATAGCCCATGATAACACCACCAAAGCTTTCAATAAGTTGGGTATACTTTGCTTTGTTGCCCCCTCTGGCCAGGTGCCCTGCTTGGTTCAAATATCGTTTCCGTATGCTTGTGTCGGTTTTTCCAATATAAAAAATACCAGTTTCACCTGATGGGTAGGCCAGGGGCTCAAGAGTGGCGAAAAAGTAAACCAGGCTAGCGACCTGTGCTTGCGGGAGGGTAAACAGCCGTTGAAATTCCTGCTTTAGGTTGGCGGCAGAGCTTATGGTGTAAGGTAAAATGGCAACCTCATGACCCTGCAATAAGGGCTCTTCAACGAGCCAGCCTAGACGTTGCATACGCTTACTTTCTATCAACAAAAGGTTTTTGTTTATCTTTGCTTAAGCCATTGGCCATCGCAATTTTCTGATTTTTCCGACCTAAAACGCCTGATTGAATCCAACGTTCGAGACGCAACGCCTTGGATGCAGTAGCTTGCCACGTGCGATTGAACAGAGTCTTTGTTGCCACAATCGCATCAGGGGATTGGCTGGCAATCTGCTCAGCCAGTTGTCTGGCTTTTTGCTGAGGTTCACTGCTCGTTGCCGTCACCAAGCCATAGCTTTTAGCTTCCGCTGCACTAAATTGGCGGCCTGTCATGGTTAACTCTTTAGCGATATCGATATGGGTGAGACGAGAAAAGTTGACTGTGCCGCTCATGTCGGGGATCAGGCCCCATTTTATTTCCATCACGGATAACGCGGTGTCAGGATGTGCGATACGAAAGTCGCAGGCCAGGGCTATCTGTAATCCGCCGCCGAAACAATTGCCGTGTAGTACCGCAATAACAGGTACTGGTAGGGTTTGCCAGCAGTGCGCAATGCGTTGGGCCAGATTGGTATTTCCCCATGGAAATTTAAGAAACAGCCTTGCCACCGAACTGGGTTTACGTGTCACCGCTTTAAAGTCTAAACCGGCGCAAAATGAAGGCCCGGCACCCTGCAATATCACACAACGCACGCGTTTATCTGCTTTGATTTGTCTTGCTGCCTGAGTGACTTGTTCAAACATATCCATGTTCAGACCATTGTGTTTTTCTGGCCGATTTAGGGTCACCGTTGCAATATGGTTTTCAATACTGACGAGTACCTGTTCAGCATGACTCATGGCATTTCCTTTTTTGTTGTTGGTTTTAAGCGCGGTGTTCGTGTCGTTAGTGACTGTAGTGGCAACGCCTTAGTATGGTTATCTTTAACGCAGTTGCAGTCAACGCGTAATCGACATGGTAGGATTGATTTCTTTTTAACAAGTGCGGAGATTATGCTCATGAATCTCCCGTCTCTGCCGCTGTATAACCATGCGCTGAGTATTTTGTAGTAACTGCATGAAAAATATATCAATTAAACAAAAAATCGCTTTTAGTCTGTTGTTTGCCGTGTTGTTTACCTCCGTGGTCATTGCTGGCATGAATCTGTATCGGGTGTCGGGCAGTGTAGAAAAAGCCGTGTCACAACGGGAACTACCGGCCACCATGAGTTATATCAGCGCCAAAATAGACAAAGAAATTGCATTGATGCAGGCCATTGCTCAACAAATTGCCACCGACCCACTGATTCTGGCCTGGAACCAACAGGGGCAAAGTGCTGATGGCGAGCGTTTGTTAATTCGCAAACTGGCGACTATTGCAGAGCAAAACGGGCTAAGCGCAGCTTCGTTTGCTGATAAACAATCTGCTAAATACTGGAATCAGGATGGTTTTTTGCGTCAGTTGCAGAACGACCAACGTGATGGCTGGTTTTTCAACTACATCGCATCACATCAGGCCAACATGGTAAGCACCTATCGTTATCCTGATGGTAGTACTGATCTGTTCGTCAATTATCAGCAGTTAATGGGTCAGGGCCTGTCTGGGACGGCTAAATCTTTTGAAACTGTGATCAATTTTTTAAATGAATTTACCCTGGCGAAAAGCGGTTTCGTATACCTAGCCGACCAATCTGGGCAGGTGCAGATACACCATGACGAACAGTTATTACAGACTGCGTCACTGAGCAGTTTATATGGTGCAGATGCTGCCTCTTCGTTACTGTCCGGGGAAACATTTGCGCTCACCGAAGTCAACCAACAGGGACAAGCGCTGGTGGTGGCGACGGCTTACATTCCCAGTATGAATTGGTACGTGGTAGCGGAAATTCCAAAGGCTGAGATATATGCCGATGTCACCACTATGTTGATTGAAAGCACTTTTTGGACCTTGGCGGTCACGCTGGTTATTGGGGTGTTAGGTTGGTGGTTGGCAGCACGCCTGACCGGTCCATTGGCGCGACAAGCACGTTTATTTACTCGCCTGGGGCAAGGAAATGCGGATTTGACCTACCGGTTACCGGTTGAAGGTGAGGCTGAGATTCAAGCAATGGCTCGCGGTTATAACGCGTTCGCGCAGAAGCTGGAACAGATATTTGACGTGATTAAACGGGACAGTGCCGAGGTAAACGGGTTGGCCCTTAAAATTCGACAAGACGCGAATGCCACAATGCACAGCTGTGAGCAAACCGATACCAATATTGGCCATATTGCTGCAGCAATGGCGCAAATTAGCGCCGCTGTGAGTGACATTGCAGAGAATGCTTCAGGTGCAACACAAGCAGCACAGGAAGTAGACAATAACCGCGATCAAATTGCCCAGGTGATTAGCCAGTCGAGGGGCGATATCGAAGCATTGGTAACAAAAATTCATGACGTCAATCAGGTGATTTCACGGTTAAACGACAATACGCAAACCATTGCTGGTGTATTAGAGGTGATTCAATCTATCTCTGATCAAACTAATTTACTGGCGCTCAATGCAGCTATTGAGGCTGCGCGCGCCGGTGAGCAAGGGCGAGGCTTTTCTGTGGTTGCCGATGAAGTGCGTAGTCTGGCTGCTAAAACCGCAGACAGCACATTGGAAATTCAGGGCATCATAGAACAACTGCGCCTATCTGCGTCTTCGGTGAGCAGCGAAATATCTGAAATTGTTGGTGGCTCCCAGCAGACCGCGGAATCGATAATGCAGGCTGAGGAAATCCTGAGTACTAATAAACAAAAGTTTGCGCATATTTTAGACATTTCTCGTCAAATTGCCGTAGCAACCGAGCAGCAGTCCTATAGCATCAAAGACAT
>CAXQZJ010000008.1:0-8397 GCA_964228145.1 Alteromonadaceae bacterium
GGTGCAGGTGATGTCGATGCAGAAACCAGCGCCAGTTTATTGAAGCAACGCATCGATCAGCTACAACTCTCAGAGTCAGGTAAGTTCTGGCATGCAAATGGCCAAACGCTACCCTGGTAATTGTAATAAAATTGTTTAAGGTTTTGCCTGTGTGTAAATGGTTTTGCGCACAGGTTAAAGAAAGTTAGAATTTCTTTCTCAATTAAGCCAGTTTACCCAAATTTTTATCCTAGCCCATTCCATCTGCCTCCCTGCAAATGGCAAAGCCTGTTTCCTTTATGTGAACTACCATAGCCTGTAAATATATGCCTAGTGAAAGGTAAGGATTATGCAGGATAGAAACCACTTGGGTGACGTTACTCTGACCCACACCGTGAGCCTTATAGACAAAGGGATTGTCAATATCCCCATGTTACAAGTGATGAACCCTGACGGAACGCTCCACGAGGGCGTTGAACTGCCAGAAATCGGACAGGATCTGGCAGTTAAAATGTATCGTACGATGCAGTTTATCCGCGTATTAGATGAACGTATGGTGGCGGCTCAGCGGCAAGGAAGGATCAGTTTCTATCTGGCCAGCACCGGCGAGGAAGCCGCATCGGTTGGAAGTGCCGCTGCACTTCAGGATTGTGATCTGATCATGTCCCAGTACCGAGAGCAAGGGGCGCTGGCGTTTCGGGGCTATACCACTGAGCAATTTATGAATCAGATGTTCAGTAATGAGAAAGAGCCCAATAAGGGCCGTCAAATGCCTATCCACTATGGTGCGAAAGAACTTAATTTTATGACAATTTCTTCGCCGTTGGGTACGCAAATACCGCAAGCTAGTGGTTATGCCTACGGTCAAAAGATGTCAGGAACGCAAGCCGTAACCCTATGTTATTTCGGTGAAGGCGCCGCGTCTGAGGGTGACTTCCATGCAGGGTTGAATATGGCAGCTGTGTTGAATTGCCCGGCTATTTTCTTCTGCCGCAACAATGGTTACGCCATTTCTACGCCAGCGGATGAACAATTTGCCGGTGACGGTATTGCATCTCGCGGACTAGGTTACGGCATCAAAACCATCCGTGTTGACGGCAATGACATTTTTGCAGTTTATATGGCTACCTTAAAAGCCCGTGAAATCGCCGTCAGCGAAGCGTGCCCGGTCCTGATTGAAGCCATGAGCTACCGGTTAGCAGCACACTCGACCTCGGATGACCCTACAGGCTATCGTTCTAAAGACGAAGAGGCGCGCTGGCAGGCAAAAGATCCTATCGCTCGTTTGGGTAACTGGCTGGCAGCAAAAGGGTGGATCGACCCTAGTGAAGATAAAGAGTACCTTGACAGCAAGCGCGCTGAGGTGCTTGAAGAGTTAAAGCGGGTTGAAAAAGTGCCGGTGTGTCGTATCGAAGAACTGATCGAAGATGTTTACGATACACCGCCCTGGCACTTGCAGGAACAACTTGCGGAGTTGAAACAACATATTCGCAAATACCCTGAAGCCTATCCAAAAACTGCGTCACGGATTGAGGAGTAACCCATGGCCCAGATGAATCTATTACAAGCAATTAACAGCGCCTTAATTACAGCGATGACTGAAGACGAGAGGGTCATGGTATTTGGCGAAGACGTTGGCCATTTTGGCGGGGTATTTCGCGCCACCAGTCACTTGCAAGAGAAGTTTGGTAAGGCAAGATGTTTTAATACGCCACTGACAGAACAAGGTATATTAGGCTTTGCTAATGGTCTGGCCTCGCAAGGGTCAGTCGCTGTCGCTGAAATTCAGTTTGCTGACTACATTTTTCCGGCTTTTGACCAGATCGTCAACGAGACAGCCAAATGGCGCTATCGTTCTGGCGGGCAGTATTCCGTTGGGACTTTGACAATTCGTACCCCCTACGGTGGGGGAATACATGGCGGCCATTATCATTCTCAATCTCCGGAAGCGTATTTTGCCCACACGCCAGGCTTAAAAATTGTCGTGCCGCGCAATCCCTACCAAGCCAAAGGCCTGCTGCTGGCGTCAATCCGTGATGATAATCCGGTGCTGTTTATGGAGCCCACACGGCTCTACCGAGCAGCGGTCGGTGACGTGCCCGAAGAGGATTACACCTTACCTCTAGGGAAAGCCGAAATCATGCACCAAGGCGACGACATCACCTTGGTAGGCTGGGGTGCGCAAATGGAAGTGATTGAAAAAGCGGCAAAAATGGCCAGTGAAAAAGGTGTGTCATGTGAAATAATTGATTTGCGTAGTATTTTGCCATGGGATGCTCACACAGTGGCGGCTTCGGTGGAGAAAACCGGACGCTTACTCGTTAGTCACGAGGCACCGCTGACCGGTGGTTTCGCCAGCGAAATTACCGCGACTATTCAGAAGATGTGTTTCCTTAACCTTGAATCTCCGGTTGAACGAATTTGTGGCTTAGATACGCCATATCCATTGGCGCACGAGAAAGAGTATATGCCGGACCACCTGAAGGTGTTTGAGGGAATTATGCGCAGCGTGAATTTTTAAAGGGAGCATGACAATGACAGATTTTATTTTACCCGATATTGGTGAAGGCATTGTTGAATGTGAACTGATCGAGTGGTTGGTAGAAGAGGGCGATCATATCGTTGAAGACCAGCCTGTCGCAGAAGTCATGACGGATAAGGCAATGGTTCAGATCCCGGCGATGCACACTGGCACTGTTACCCGACTGTATTACCAAAAAGGCGATATAGCCAAGGTTCATCAACCTTTGTTTGCGATGCAATTAGCTGATAGCGCTGATGTGTCATCTCAAGGAGATAACCTGCAAGAAGAGACTGCAAACCAGCTTAATAGCCAGCAAAGTGAAGAGCAACCACGCGCTGTATCACCGGAACCAACAGGCCAATTGGAAGATTTTATTCTGCCGGACATAGGTGAAGGCATCGTTGAGTGCGAACTGGTCGAATGGCTGGTTGAAGAGGGTCAACAAATCAAAGAAGACCAACCCGTTGCCGAAGTAATGACAGATAAAGCCATGGTACAAATTCCGGCTAAGCACGATGGAATTGTTGCCAAGCTGTATTACAACAAAGGCGATATCGCCAAGGTTCACCAACCTTTATTCGCGATGTCGATTGCAAACAGTGATAGCGGACAGAAAGTGGTAACCACACCACCCACGAAACCTCAGGAGTCATCTGCGGTTTCTGCTGCGCAATCTGGCACAGTGCAAAAGGTTAGCAAAGCAGGTAAAGCCTTGGCTAGTCCAGCTGTCAGACGCCTTGCCCGCGAGCAGGGAATCAATATTGCCGAGGTTCCTGGCAGCGGCGCCAAAGGGCGCGTTATGAAAGAAGATATTAAACGTTTTGTTGATGGTGATTCTCGCGCTGAGACTAAAACTGGACCTACAGGTGTGACTCGCACAGAGCCCATTCGTGGCATAAAGGCAGCGATGGCGAAGCAAATGACCGAATCGGTCAGCACCATACCTCACTTTACCGTAAGTGATGAAATTGAAATGGATGCCTTAATCAGTGCTCGCAGTCAGCTTAAACCTGTATTTGAAGAGCAAGGGCTTAAGCTGAGTTTCATGCCGTTTATCATCAAGGCACTGTCTAATGCGTTATCTGCGTATCCAATCATTAACGCGCAAGTTAACGCCGATTGCAGTGAGATAACCTACTTCGATGATCACAATATCGGCGTAGCAATAGACAGTAAAATCGGCTTGATTGTGCCTAATATCAAAGGGGTCCAAACAATGTCCTTGACGGATATTGCCAAAGAACTGAACCGCTTGATTGATGCGGGGCGGGAAGGGCGTCTGTCGAAGCAGGATCTCACCGGAGGCACAATAAGTATTTCTAATGTAGGTGTAATCGGCGGCACAACAGCAACACCGGTCATTAACAAACCTGAAGCGGCGATTGTAGCTTTGGGTAAAATGCAAACCTTACCCAGGTTCGATCAACAGGGCCAGGTCAAAGCGGTCAATCTGATGCATATCAGTTGGAGTGGTGATCACCGGATTATTGACGGCGCGACTATGGTTCGCTTCAGTAATAAGTGGAAAAGCTATTTAGAAAATCCGTTTAGTATGTTTTCAGTATTAAAATAAATTAAGCCGCGAAAGCGGCTTTTTTGTGTCAGTTGCGTGTCCGCTCGGTTCGCACCTGGCGTGTTGCAACCCATCAATACTTGCTGTCATGCTTTGCTTCGGTCAAAGTAAGCCTATATACGTGAGAAACAACGAGGAAAGGATGTCCCGATATATTATGTTGATAGGCTTGGCGCTGGTGATACTCGCGCCCGGCGTTATTACCTTTATGGTCCGTCATCATAGTCAAGGCTCTGGAGCACTGGATCGGCAGCAAAGTTTAGTCACTGAATCACTTTGTACGAAGAAACTGGACGGGGAATTGCTGCTGGTCATGGACCAGCGAACAGTTCGCTTGCCACCGAATGTTACCGTACCCTGTTATAACCAGAAGCAATCCATCGCCGAGGTTGTAGCTCAGCAACCCCTTGATGTGGCAATGTTAGCCGCTGCAATGGACTTCCATCTGGCGGGCAGTCTTGATGCGTTTGCCCCGGTTGACTCATCACTCATCACACCCTTCGAGCAAGCAGTTAGCGTGGCTGCACTGCGTACCGGGGCACAAGTGCAGGATTACGCCTGTGATCTCGAAATTTGCATTGCTTCACTCAGCATCCATGATGATTCACAAGTCGCTCGTTTACGTCACTGGCTTGTACAGACCGACGAAAAAACTGCGCTAAACCGCGCTTCTTATTGGTTAGGCGAGACTGCAGGTCGCGACGCTTCTGTGGTTAACATGCTGATTATGCAGTGGTAAAACTAAGGTATTGCTTGAATAGAGTTAATTTCCGCACCACAAAGGGGTAACATGGCGTTTTTATTTTGAGGGCGTCGCCAGTGCTGAGCTACCGACACGAATTCCATGCGGGTAATTATGCAGATGTGTTTAAACATCTATGCCAATCCTTGGTGTTGCAACAGTTAACCCGCAAGCCCAAACCTTTGACATATCTGGACAGTCATTCGGCTGCTGGCCGCTACAATTTAGCATCCGATATGGCACAAAAAACTGCTGAGTTCGTCGGCGGGGTTGATGCATTATTGAGGGCATCACTTCATTCAACCCAAGCTCAGGGTTATTTAGCTTTGGTGGAAAGCTTAAGAGAGCAGAATCAATATCCGGGCTCTCCAGCGGTTGCGGCGAACCTGCTAAGAGCAGAGGACCGCTTGGTTTTAATGGAATTGCACAATACTGAAATCAATAACCTGCGTGACAACATGGGGGGTGACCCTCGGGTGGCAATTCATCATCGTGATGGTTTCGAAGGGTTGCTCGCCGTTACGCCGCCGACACCCGCCCGGGGGTTGGCGCTGATCGATCCGCCCTATGAGCGAACTGAGGAATACCAGCAAGTTGTAAAAACGTTAAAAGCCTTGCACCAACGTTGGCCAGTAGGTGTTATCGCACTGTGGTATCCCTTACTCGCGAAAAAACGTAACAAAGCACCGGCCATGATCGAGGCAATTGCAAAAAATCAGCCTTCCAGTCTGTACCGTGCGGAAATATGGGTAAAGTCGCAGCCAGATGAATTAGGTATGTATGGCTGTGGTATGGCTTTTATCAATTTACCATGGCAAGTTGATGTGCAAATCGAAAGCCTGATGCCTGAGCTGGTGCAAGCACTTGGAAATCAACAAGGTGGTTGCTTTAGCGAATGGATAATCAAGCCTGAATAACATGGCCCAGAACAGTCTCAGGCATTTTTATATCCCGGAAGAGCAATCGTTTTACCTGCTTTCTCACGCGGATGCGCAAAAACTCAAAGATTGGTTCGATTTGTGCCGTCAGCAGCTTAATTTGCTTGGCTACAAAGATATTGAGTTTTTGGGCAAAGGGGCGTTTGGTTTTGTGTTTGCCGGCACGTCCGATCAAGGACAGCAAAGGGTATTTAAGTTTTCCAGAATCACGCTACCGCAACATGTCCAGGACAGGTTAGAAGATGAGGCTTTCATGCTGGCACAAGTGGACCATTGTAATGTGCCAGCGTTGATCGAGTTTCAAAGAGTCAGGAAGCAGGCTATTTTAGTGATGGAGCGAGCCAGTGGCATGGACTTGGAAAAGTATTCATTGCGGCATGGGCCTTTACCGGCACGTCTCATTGTTAAAATTGCTGCTCAAGTGGTAGATATCTTAACCGCACTGAGGCAACACACTCATGACAATGTACTCAAACCGATTGTTCATGGTGATGTGAAACCCTCAAATTTAATTTTCGATCCTGACACTGAAAAGGTCGCGCTTGTTGACTGGGGAAGCTGTGTCTACGCCCAGCTCGATGAGCATGGGCAACACATTAATTCAAATATAATGGACTTGATGTCTGGGGATTTGCAACAAACTAATGCGCGATTAGGGGATGTTTATTTTATCGGAGAGGAGCAACTGCAGGGCGCGCTTTCTTCTGTCAGGTTTGATGAACAAGGCTTGGCGGGAACGCTTTATGCTTTGGCTTCAGGTCAGTCATGCAGGTTTGGTAATGGCATTATTACCCCTCAGTCGTTAGGATTACCGCAAGAGTTAGCCAATGTGCTATCTGCAATGCTGAGTAAAGATCCACAGACGCGTCGACAAGCAGGAGACTACCTGTTTAAACACATGGCTAGAATGCGCCATATTCAATTTGCTGATGATCCTCCGCGTCGTGTTATTGCTGTGATACCCAGTTGGCTTCACAATGGCCCTAAAGATATCGAAACGGTCGTGTATAGTTCGCGTAAATCTTTTCTACGCCAGGAATCAGAACAAGTAGCGATACTTGAGGGGGTCAACGACGAACAATTGGACCGCTACTATAAAAATTATATGCAGGGTATGGGAGATAACGAAAAAGCTTTTATCTCCGCCGTCAGCCGACTCGGAAACTATCCTGTGGTAGGGGGCTTAGCGGTGCGTTGGGAACAAGAAGGGGTATTTATCGATTCAAGCCTGAACCTCTATGACCCGTCGCTAAAGCCAGCATTTGATGCAGCGATAAATACCATGGTGACCTTGGCAAGAGGGATCGACCGCAAGGGAATATTTAAGTGTTGTATGTTTAACGCGAAAGATACCTTGCACGTTGAACGCATGTCTCCAATGGAGCCCTTTGTGCCTGAGGAGGGTATGCGGATACCTTTTGAAATAAGTCAGATGTCTCTGCCTCATGATGAAAGCCGAATGCATTCATATTTTGAAGACGGTGACGACCCCGACGAATTACTGCGCTTACCGACATCAGTGTTATCGGTCATCACTCAGTTAAACCATATCCAGCATACTGGCTGCATCATCTTTGAGGTAATGCCTTTACACTTAAAGGTGCATAACTATTACACCTTGCTAGATCATGGTAAAAAGCAGGTTTTCGAACAATTGCTAGAAGAATTGATTAGCCTTATCCCAACCATAGAGGGCGTAGGCATTTCTGGTTTTATGAAACTACCTTATAAGGATACCCGGTTTTTCAGTCATATTGACGAATTAGCAGAGAGCTATTACAGCAATGATCCCAAGGGCAAGCGGCGTAAACTAAACAATTAAGAGAAAATGAGGAATCTGTGAGAGAAGTTAAGCTAACTGAATTGTTAAGTCTGGAACAATTAGATCCGGGGTTGTATCGTGGTCAGAGTTGGGACTTAGGGTTCCGCGCATTATTCGGTGGGCAAGTGCTGGGTCAGGCACTCGCGGCTGCCCAGCAGACGATTTCTGATGGCCAGGTTGTTCACTCTTTCCATACCTATTTTCTTTTACCGGGGGATGCACAAAAGCCGGTGATCTACGACGTGGAAAAAATTCGCGATGGTAGAAGCTTTGCCAGCCGGCGAGTCAAGGCGATTCAGAACGGTCGTACAATCTTTTATATGACCGCATCGTTCCAATTTCCTGAGCCAGGCATGCAACATCAAGCAGCTGATATGCCGGTGGTGGCAACACCAGAAAGTTTGAAAAGCGAACTGGAAATTTATCAGGAGCTATTCAAAGATATGCCGGCTGATGTCCGGGAAAAGTTGGCTTACCATGCGCCGATTGATATGCGTCTGGTACAACAGATTGATCCCCGAAATCCGACTAAAATCCCACCTAAGCGCCAAGTGTGGATGCGTGCTGTAGAGCAGTTAAACAGTGATCTACAGGCACACCAACGACTATTGGCTTATGCGTCAGATTATTATTTTCTTGCCACCGCTATTCAGCCACACGGGCTTTCAATTATGGATAAAGATTTGCGTATGGCAACGATTGATCATGCAATGTGGTTCCATAAGCCTTTTGATTTTAATCAGTGGTTATTGTACTCAATGGAAAGCCCATTTGCGGATAATGCCAGAGCGTTAGTACGAGGTCAGGTATTCAACCAAC
>CAXQZJ010000009.1:0-6478 GCA_964228145.1 Alteromonadaceae bacterium
GATGCTCGGGTTCCGTTGGGAGGGTATTGCGCCGCCAGATATTCACTCAGCGAGGCTTTAAGTTGAGGGGTGCTATCCAGATTGACCATGTAGCCTATTAACGACTGCCAGTGCTGCTGAGAATATCCGCTACTACGCTTAATGTTATTCAGACTGTGGCAGCCACTGCACAGTTGTTCAATCTGTTTTGCAGGGTCGACGGGCTGTGCAGATGATGAGGTATTGACCAGCATTAAGGCCAAAACTGGCGTGGAAAACAGTGCGCGTGGAAATGATGTCATAGCGAAAATCCCAATTATTGGCAGCAAGGCTAAGTGTCTATCTTAGGTGTGCTTAAAAATTACACAATACTCAGGAAGCGAAAATCGATATTGAAAAGGGATAACCGACATTGCCGGGCACGTTGCCGGTTATCTCATGGGATTTAAAAACTCGTCATGACACCCAGACTCACTGCCGTGTTAGACAGGTCCTGGCCTGCGTGATTAACGGCTTCAATACTGGATACTTCAGCAGCGAGGGTAAAAAGTTCGAACACTGTGTGGTAAACACCCAGTGTCATTTTGTTCTGCTCTTTAACCTGTATAGGTGTGTCGATATCCGTTAAATCAATATTGGAAACGCCATAGTTCAAGCCGACCTTGGTATCACCGAACCCATGGGTCGCCTGTACAAACCAGCCATCGGTATCGCGCGGATTTACCTGACTGTCAGCCGCATCAATGAGTAAGCCGTAGTAGCCCATGCCTTTCGCGCTAAAGGCTGACGCAACCAGATGCGTATCGCCTACATCCAGGGTGGCGGTCACATCAATCGCTGATGCGCTGTAGCTGTTCAGGCTGGTATCCACATCCTGATTAATGAACGTTGTGGAAACATAGCCCTTGTCATGATCAAACCTTAGTTTGCCATGCACGCCGGGACGGCTGGAACCGGTGTCGCCGGTGTAACCGTTGCCACCGAACGAAATCAGATCCAATGGCTGAAATACTCCGATGACACCGCTGAAACCATTGGAAGAGCTGAATCCATAGTTTATCTGGGACAAACGGTCAGTGAAAATATAGCCGTAGCCAGCTCCGCCGAGACTGGTATTGAGCGGAGAGGTGATACTCGCTGGTGCGCCAACACCGGCAAGGGACATATCTTCTAACACGATATCAATACCAAACACACCGTAATCACGACCCGCTTTAATGCTCCCGTATTCCGGATGAGAGACGTTGAAAAACGCGCGATAGGCTTTGTTATCGCCGCTGCCATTAAATGCTGTGTTATCGGTATTACCCGGCTCTATGGCCAATGTTGCTGCAAGCGTCCATCCGTGTTTTTCGGTTTGTGCGGTAAAACTAAAACTGGCCGGGCTGTATCCGTTTGAGACGGAGGTGGCGTCATCACCCTGACACAGGAGGGCATTGCCCGCCACCACAACACCGCTTTGGTCGCAGTCTGCGTAAACTACATGGGTGTTCACAAAACCGTTGAATGAAAAGTCCCAGTTGTCATGACTCAATGTCACTGCATGAGTCGGCAGCGCGATAAAACCGGCCAGAGTTACAGCGCTTAATGAGGTTTGGCAAATCAGTTTTTTGTTCATTTTTATCGTCCTTTTATTGAATTGCAGACACACTTACCCCGTCGAGCCATCTTTGATGGCTCTGAAACTAAAGGTTGTTCAGGGTAAGCGTGGTTGTGTTAGCGAATAACCAGAGGGTTAACTGGTGAGCCAGTTCCACCTTCCATTTTTAACGGAGTGGCAGAGAAAAAGAAGGTATATTGACCGTCTTTCGCACTGGCATCGGCTAAGTCATCAAGCCAATACAGTTCTGTTAAGACCACACCCAGATCCCGGATTAACGCGCCGTGCAATGGAATGACATAGTCTTGCCCGTCGATTTTCTGGAATGATTTTTCTACTGCCAGATTGTCGGCTGCAATAACCGGAATCTCCATCTCATCAATCCACTCAATCAAATCTTTTCCGTAGCAGAGGCCTGGCTCGGTGAGTGCAGACCAGTTTTCAGCGTCTTTCTCGTCATAAAAGCGCCCCATAGAGCCGGTGCGGACAATCAGAATATCGCGCTTTTCCACTGATACTTTTTGACGTTTTTGCGCTGCTTTGAGGTCGCTGAGTGTGACACATTCATTGGGAGCAAGCCTATGATTGGCATCGCCCTTGAGACGACCTATATCCAGTAAAATTCCGCGGCCAACGATGCCTTCATCACCTAATTCCGCAATACTGACGAAATCATGACCATGAATTGTGGATTGCGCTGATTTGCCATTGTAAACCTTATCGTCATACCAAGCGTGGCCAAGCGCATCAACGTGAGTTGTGCCTTGGAGGTACATAAAGACTGCATCGTCTGAGTACTTCATACCGCCATCAAGAGGTTTGGTTTTATCGGAAGAATAGATTCCCTCGTCTTGAGACATAAAGTGCATAACAGGAACGCGACCCGGAAAGACCGGCCCGATACCATGCAACATAGGTAATTGCAGGGTGAATTTCTGGCCTTTTTTGACCGATGCAATCGCTCGCTTTACCTGGGCGTCATCGAGGTAATTCAGCGCCCCGATCTGGTCTTCTTTGCCCCATTTACCCCAATTATTGGGTTTGTCTTGCTGGATTGTGGTCATTGGGCTTTGCTCGGCGAGCACAGTGGGTGCTGTACCTAACAGGCCTAAGGTTACAATCGTCGCTGCTGTTTTTTTCAAACGGCTTGTTGTGTGGATGTTGAACATTTTCTTCTCCTGTCTTATTCATTCCCTCGACCTTGCTAGGTGCCAGGAACATCCTATTGGGTTATCAGGCTGGCAAATTGCCATAACACTGATATTTCATTTCCAGGTACTCTTCGATACCCACATGAGCACCTTCACGGCCTATCCCGCTGGCTTTTACACCTCCAAAGGGGGCATTTGCGGCAGAGATGACGCCGGTATTTACGCCGACCATGCCTGTCTCCAGAGCATCAACGACGCGTCTTACGCGATGAATATTGTTACTGAATAAATAGGCGGCTAAGCCAAACTCAGAGCCATTGGCAAGCTCAGTCACCTGTTGTTCACTGTCAAAACGGATCAGCGGCACGAGGGGGCCAAAGGTCTCCTCGCAACAGCAAAGGGCGTCTTGGGGAACATCCGTCAACACCGTAGGGGCGACCCAACGTCCTGATGCGGGTAGGGTTTCACCACAAAGCATTCTCGCACCGGCATCAAGTGCCTGTTGAATGTGGCTTCTGACTTTGGTGGCAGCGTTGTCATCAATCAGTGGTCCAACAGTGGTGTCGGGGTTAAAGCCATCGCCAACTTTGAGCTGTTTCACTTGGCGTACCACTTCAAGGGCGAAAGCAGAATACACGGCGTCTTGCACATAAACCCGATTGGGCGAAATACAGGTTTGGCCTGCATTGCGGAACTTCGCCTTAATGAGTTCACCGGCGGCAAACGTTAAATCGGTGTCTTCAAAAACAATGAAGGGGGCGTTTCCGCCGAGCTCCAATGACAGCTTTTTAATGTCTTTCGCGCATTGCTGCATTAGTAAAGAGCCAATCCGGGTTGAGCCGGTAAAGCTGAGCTTGCGAATAGTCGGGTTGCGGGTAAGTTCCTCACCAATGAGTGCAGGATCGCCGCAAACCACCTGTAAAACACCTTTAGGCAGGCCTGCTCTGCTCGCTAACTCCGCTAGCGCCAGTGCCGTTAAAGGAGTTTGCTGGGCAGGTTTTACGACCATGGTGCAGCCTGCCGCCAGGGCGGGAGCTACTTTGCGAGTGATCATCGCTGCCGGAAAGTTCCATGGTGCAATTGCGGCACATACGCCAACCGGATCCCGGGAAACCATCAATTGCTGTGAGTTTTGCATTCCAGTCAGCAGTTCACCTTCAATCCGAACTGCTTGTTGAGCAAACCAGCGAATGTAGCTGGCAGCGTAGTCTATCTCCGCTAAGGCTTCACTGAGAGGCTTTCCTTGCTCTAAGGTGATAATCGTGGCCAAGTCATGCCTATGTATTGCGATTTGTTCAAACCATGCCATTAAATGATCACTGCGAACCTGTGGGGCACAGTGACGCCAGTCATCAAATGCCGTCTTGGCGTCGCTGATTGCTTCTTCAACAATGGTGCTATCAACACTGGCAACACGGGTTATCAGCTCACCGTTTGCAGGGTTATATACGGGGGTTTTATTGTCACAGTCATGCCACTGCCCGTTAATAAAGCAATGACTTTTCAAAAGGGTTGGATCGGCTAATTTCATGAATTTGCTCTGGTAGAAGATTTGTACATTTGGCGCTTTTTCACCAACGAAGACTGAGTAATGCCGAGTGCGGCGGCGGCTGCACGCGTGGTTCTGTGTTTGCTCAAGGCTGACTCGATAAGCCGCTGTTCCAACGCTTGCAGCTGATCTTTGAGTTGTAACCCACTGAAATCACTTTCAGACGTTGCCAGAGTACGGAAGTTGGTAGGCAGGTCGGAAGCCTTGATGATTTGACTTTGCGCCATGACCACCAAGCGTTCAGCGGTATTGATTAACTCTCGAATATTCCCGGGCCAGGCATAATTTAATAACCACTCCAGCGCTTCGCTGTCCAACGCAACCTGTTTGTTGTAGCGTTGGTTAAACTGGGTCAGATAATGGCGCAGTAACGCGGGTATCTCTTCTGTCCGTTGACGTAAAGGTGGGAGTTCAATGGGCAGAACTGCAATACGGTAGTAGAGGTCCTCACGAAACGAACCACGTTCGATAGCATCGGGTAAGTCATGGTGCGTCGCTGTGATAAGCCTAACATTGGTACTCTTTTGTTTTGTACCGCCTATTGGTAAGTACTTACTGTCTTCAATTACCTTCAAAAGCTTAGCTTGAAGAGAAAGTGGTAAATCACCAATTTCGTCCAGAAACAGCGTGCCGTTATTCGCAACTTCCAATAAGCCCGCCTTGCCTTTACTGGATGCACCGGTAAACGCGCCTGGTTCATAGCCAAACAGTTCGGCCTCGATTAAACCTTCCGGCATGGCTGCACAATTAAGCGCAATAAAAGGTTGGGTTGCACGTGCGCTTTGCTGATGGATAAATTGAGCAAGACGGGTTTTTCCTGTTCCCGTTTCGCCCTGAATCAGGATTTTTGCGTCGGTGGTTGCGGCCGTTTTTGCTGTGTTGTAGCACGTTTGGGTTTTGACGCTATGGATAATCCCATCCGCCGGCTCGATAGCTGCCCTGTCACCGGTGTAGTGCTCAACTCTGCCGAGGATATCTTCTAATTGCTCTTCAGCGTGCTTCGCTCGCAGCAGTTCGGTAACGTCACGAATATTTAGGACTACATAGGTTAAATGCCCGTTGTCATCGAACATTGGATTGCCGCTCACCAGTATTTTCCGGTCACCCATAATGGTCTGCTGCAAGGTCACCGGCTGACGCTCGCGGATAACTTCTAAACTGACGCTGCGAGAGATCATGCCTTCATTGACCAGCTGGCTGACATGCTTGCCCACGATTCTATGCCGTTGCAGCCCGGTTATTCTCTCGTATGCACGATTAATGGTAAGGGCGAGTCCCTCGCCGTTGGTAATAAATACACCATCTTGTAGCGCGTCCAGAACCGGCGCTAAGTTTTCCATACTGACGTTAGCAATCATGGTTATTGATCCTGATTTTTGGAAAAAGTGGAATCGGTCTCGCCGACGAAGAAATCGCGACCGTAGATCAGTGCGGTAAGTAAAACGCCTACCGCAAATGCCCAAGCGGCGCCTTTGACAGATAAAACCGCGGCGATAACTCCGGCAATGCCTAAATCTCGCTGGGAACGGGATTCAAGTACGCCGATGCGCACACTGACAAAGCCCTGAATCAATAAAGTAAGCGCAAGCGCAACGCCGAGAATGGGTTGAACCAAGCTGACGATGGGTAACAGTAATAAGCCAGTATTGGTTCCCCAGCGAAATGAACCGGAACCGCCGAATATCGATTTCATCGCTTGTTTGCCTTGTTTGTAGCGCTCCACAATAACGACATGCATGGCCGCCCAAAGCGGTCCACACATAACAACATCCGGGCCAAAAATACTCATAAACAAGTTACGGCCGCCGAAAATCAGGTGCGATCGGTTAGGGTCGTAATCGATTTCTTCATCTTCGCGGACTTGGTCAGCTTCGGCAAGGATTGCTTTGGTTTGCAGAACGTCGCCAAATACCACGATATAGGCGGCTAAGACCGTGGGTAGTGCGGTCAGATACATCATCAGCGGCGGTAAACCGATCCCAAATACAGTGTACTCGGTCCACATCAGCATAAAGTCGGGTTGGGTAAATCCCCATTCGACATCCGGCCAGGGGGTTTCGCCTACAATAGGGGCGATGATGACGGCCAGTACAATGATTGGAAATATGCATATTTTACCGACCAGGTCCCAAATATTGTTGGTACAACGTAATGCGGCAATATGACGTTAGAAAATCAGATAAAAAGCCACGCCCACCG
>CAXQZJ010000010.1:0-35972 GCA_964228145.1 Alteromonadaceae bacterium
CTTCCTGCCAGGTTCATTGGTAGATGTTCGTCCGGTGACTACAACAACTCACCTGGAAGGCAAAGAGCTGGAATTTAAAGTTATCAAGCTAGATGCTAAGCGTAACAACGTTGTAGTATCTCGCCGTGCTGTTATCGAAGCAGAAAACAGTGCAGAGCGTGCGGAACTGTTAGCCAACCTTGAAGAAGGTATGGAAGTTAAGGGTATAGTTAAGCACCTGACTGACTCCGGTGAGGTCGTTGACTTAGGTGGTGTTGACGGTCTGTTACACATCACTGACATGGCGTGGAAGCGTGTTAAGAACCCTGCTGAAATCGTAAGCGTTGGTGACGAAATCAACGTGAAAGTGCTGAAGTTCGATAAAGAGAAGTCTCGTGTTTCTCTGGGCATGAAGCAAATGGGTAACGATCCATGGCAAGATATCTCTACCCGTTACCCTGAAGGTGCGAAAATCACTGGTCAGGTAACTAACTTGACTGACTACGGTTGCTTCGTAGAAATCGAAGACGGCGTAGAAGGTCTGGTACACGTTTCTGAAATGGACTGGACTAACAAAAACATCCACCCATCTAAGGTTGTAAGCCTGGGTGACAGTGTTGAAGTTAAGGTTCTTGAAATTGACGAAGATCGTCGTCGTATTTCACTGGGTCTGAAGCAGTGCAAACCTAATCCATGGGAAGAGTTCGCTAAGTCACACAACAAAGGTGACAAAGTGTCTGGTAAGATCAAGTCAATCACTGACTTCGGTATCTTTATCGGCCTTGACGGCGGCATCGATGGTCTGGTTCACCTGTCTGACATCAGCTGGAACAAGACTGGCGAAGAAGCAGTACGTGAATTCAAGAAAGGCGACGAAATCGAAGCCGTTGTACTGCAAGTCGACCCAGAGCGTGAGCGTATCTCTCTTGGCGTTAAGCAAATCGAAGAAGATCCTTTCAATAAGTATCTGACAGATAACAAGAAAGGTGCTATCGTTGTAGGTAAAGTTACCGCAGTTGATGCGAAAGGCGTAACCATTCAGTTAGCTGAAGAAGTTGAAGGTTATGTTCGTGCTGCAGACTTGTCTCGTGACCGTATCGAAGACGCGTCTGAAGTCGTCAACGTTGGCGAAGAGCTTGAAGCCAAGTATGTTGGTGTAGATCGTAAGAACCGTATCGTTAATTTGTCTGTGAAGGCGAAAGACGAAGCGGAAGAGAAAGAAGCGATCGAAAAGGTCAATCAGCAAGAAGAGCAGACCTTCTCCAACGCGATGGCGGAAGCCTTCAAAGCCGCGAAAGGCGAAGAGTAATCAACAAAGGGAGCGTAACGCTCCCTTTTTTGTGGTAACCGTAACGTTAACATTTCTGGAGTGTTTACTATGACCAAATCAGAGTTAATCGAACGGTTAGCAGACGACTATCGTCAGTTACCAGCCAAAGACGTAGAAGGCGCAATAAAAGAAATTCTCGAGCAAATGGCGCAGACTCTGCAAAGAGGTGACCGTATTGAAATCAGAGGATTTGGTAGTTTTTCATTGCATTACCGTGCTCCGCGCACAGGGCGTAACCCAAAAACTGGCGACACTGTAGAGTTGGATGGCAAATATGTCCCGCACTTCAAGCCAGGAAAGGAATTGCGTGAGCGAGTGAACGGCGAAAATACGCTATAGCAGTCAAAAATAAGATATGATTACGGCATTCCATGGGAATGCCGTTTTTGTATCCGCAAAGGGAAGTAATTCACTGTGAAAAATATATTTATCATTGCGCTATTCTTGCTCATATTAATTGTTGGTATCAGTGTCGGTGCACAGAATAGCCAGGAAATTGTCGTCAATTACGTGCTTGCTTCTGCAAGTATGCCGGTTTCTACTTTGATTGCTGTATGCATGTTGGCAGGTTTTATTCTGGCACTGTTGCTTTTAGGTGGTGTACTAACCCGTCTCAAGTGGCAACTTGCACGGGCAAACAGTCAAATTAAGCGCCAGCAAACCAGCGATACGAATAAATAATCCGCTATGCTTGAGCTTTTGTTTTTACTTCTGCCAGTTGCCGCCGGTTATGGTTGGGTAATGGGGCGAAATAGTGTTCGCCAAGCGCAGCGTAAACAATCCAAAATATTGTCCAGGCACTATTACAAGGGCCTAAACTTCCTGTTGTCTGATCAGCCGGATAAAGCGGTCGATACTCTGATTAAGATGATCAACGTTGACAGCGATACCTTAGAAACTCACATTGCGATGGGAAATTTCTTTCGTCATCGCGGCGAATTGGACCGCGCGATTCGTATTCATCAGACCCTGGTTGGCAAAGAAAATCTCAGTACAGAACAAAAGGCGTTAGCACTAAAAGAGTTAGGACGGGATTATTTGTTGGCCGGCTTCCTTGAACGTGCAGAAGGGGCCTTTTTACAACTGCTTGACTCAGAAAAGCATTATCTTGAAGCACAACAACAGTTATTCAATATCTATCAGACCACCAAGGAATGGGAGCGCGCAATCGAACTTGCTGAGCGAATGGTCGCGTGTCACGGAGACAGTGAAGAACTATGCCAGCGTATTGCGCATTTTTACTGTGAACAAGCGGCAATCGAACTGCAACAAGGTCATATTAAACAAGCGGAATTGCTGTTGCAAAAAGCCGTACGCTCTGACGAGCATGCCGTAAGACCATTTCTTATGTTGGGCAAGTTGGCGTTGGAACGCAACAACCCGGATGATGCCTTCGCATGTTTGGCTCAAGTGCCGATTCGTGATATTCGCTGGTTGAGTGAAGCGATGCCGCCATTAGAAGAGGCTGCCCATAAGGGCAATCGAATTGCCGATTTCGAGCAGCTATTAGATAAATACTGCCAACAGTGTGCCAGTGCTTATTTGGCCAAAGCACGACTGATTGCGCAACGGGAAAGCACAGAGCAAGCTATCCAATTCTTGGTTGAACAGTTACGCAAAGGGCCGACAATGCGCGGCTTTAAACAACTGATGAGCTATTACCTCGAACAGGATGGTAAAGCAGACGCGACCAGTAGTATGGAGTTGCTTAAAGAACTCGTGCAGGAGCAAATTCAACGTCGCCCCAAATACCGATGCGGAAGTTGCGGTTTCTCTGGCCAAAGTATTCACTGGCTTTGCCCCTCATGTAAAAAATGGGGCGTCGTTAAACCCATAAAAGGCTTAGACGGGGAGTAGTCATGTCACAAGCTAAAGTCATTGTTGCCTTGGATTTTGCTGATAAGCGTGAGGCATTATCCTTTGTAGATAAAGTTGAACCCTCTGCGTGCAGATTAAAGGTGGGCAAAGAAATGTTCACTTATTTTGGTCCAGAGTTTGTGACGTCACTGACACGAAAGGGTTTTGACGTGTTCCTTGATCTCAAATTTCATGACATCCCCAACACGGTTGCCAAGGCCTGTGTGGCAGCGGCTGATCTGGGTGTTTGGATGGTCAATGTACATGCTGTTGGTGGTCAGAAGATGATGGAAGCGGCTAAGCAAGCGGTCGTTAACGCCGGTGGCAACCAACCTAAGCTAATCGCTGTTACTGTATTAACCAGTATGAGTGAAGCAGATTTAAAACAAACCGGGATTAACTGCAACATTGCCACTCAAGTCGCTCACTTAGCGGGTTTAACCCAGCAAAGCGGCTTTGATGGTGTCGTGTGCTCAGCCCACGAGGCGAGCATGCTGAAAACCAAATTTGGCAAAGACTTTCAATTGGTGACTCCCGGCATTCGTCCCCATGGCAGTGCGCAAGGCGACCAAACCCGGATTATGACGCCGCAACAGGCGGTACAGGCAGGAGTGGATTATATGGTAATTGGCCGGCCAATTACGCAGTCAGCCAATCCACTCGAGACGCTTGCGGCCATCAACCAGTCAATAACCTCGTCTTAACACGTAAAAAAGGCCGCACATGCGGCCTTTTTACTGACTATTTGCGGTGTTTCTTAAATCTTAACAAACCTAACCCCGCCAGCATGACCATCCATACGGGTGGCTCTGGGATTGGGTCTGGTATGGGATCGATTGCTTGTAAGTTAGTCACACCACCAAGACTCGTCACTATGGTGGCCGACGTTGCAGTCCTATTTACACTCCAAACCAGCGACGACACAATGTCACGGGGCCCGTAGGCAGCGCCAACTTGAGGATGCGTAAACGCCTCGCCATTTAATGTTGAACAAATCTCGCCGTTTTGTGAGTAGTTAAGGGTGCCTGACGAAATTTGCGATCTCATATTGTCAAAAGTACATGCGGCAAAGCCTGCAAACGATGCATTGATGAGGCCCTGGGCATCATTAAGTGCACCGCCATGGCTAATGCCAAATACTTGTTGATTATCGACCGTAAACAACTCTAAATCCGCCGTTGCCACTGAACCACGGGTAAAGAACACATCGTCACTTGCGCCATCAACGTCTTCATCAAGATATTGGAAAAAATCTAATTGTCCCAATTCACCTTGCTCGGCGGTGAAGGTAAAAATGTTGTACATATAATTATCACCATCGGCAATAACACTATCAACATTCCAATTAATTATGTTACCCAGGCTACCGGTAAAAAAACCACTACTGTTGACTGTGCCGGGACTGACTTCTGTCGCGGTAGAACCGGATAAACGGAAACCACCTTGACCAACGTCAACGTAGGAGAAATAGTCATAAACAATTTCTTCGGTGACTAAATTACCGGATGCAAAATTTTCGGCTGTTACCGTCACATTACGGGTTTCACCGCCGCTGGTCACGTCCACGCTAAAATGACCTTCAGTTCCCGCAGCGATGTTATTGGAGATTAAAGCGGCGCTGGCACCTGTGCTGCATAATAATGCAGTGGATATGGCTAAAGCTAATCTGGTTTTCATCTTTCTTCCTTGTGCAGTATTTTGAATCGAATCAAAGATTTCGATCGGTTTTACATGCAATTTATAGCAATAAACCTGCCAAAAAAATAAAATAGTAATATCAGACACTTAGGGTTAAGGGCTTTAGCTAATGTAAAATAAACTGACAAAAAAGCCACCCGAAGGTGGCTTATGATCAAGTGCTTTCAGCTTAGGCAACCGGTGTCGGTTTTGTCGTTGGGGCACTGGATGAGGCTGTGGCATGACCAGCACCTGCAGCGCGTCCTGAGTTAATCACTTCTGGACGTTGCTCATTGGCACGACCGGAAATAACCAGTTCTGATTGCGGCATCTCAACTTTAGCAGGTTGCGTAGTCGGACGACTTACCATCCTTCTGGCTAAATGTGAGGCAACAAAAGTTTGCACTTGCTCAACTGGCTCAGCGGTTTTAACCGACTCAGCTTGTACAGGCTCGCTTTCAGCTTTATCGCTAGTAGCAGATGTTTGCAACTCGACGGTCACATCGCTTTCGGTAACTTGTACTTCCTGACTTTCTTCAACGGGCGTCACATTGCTTTGGTTATCTTCTAACGTTGTGACTTGTTGTTGCGACGCTTCACTGATCTCAACACTGCTATGCTCGGTTGGCTCGACCTCAAGGGCAAGTGCAACTTGCTGAGGTGCAACGCTGGATTCGTTCAGTTCTACGCTAACAGGCTGCTCTTCAGGTTGTTCAGTAACCGGGTCACCGAGTAGATCAAACTGGACTTCCTGATTTTCGCTGCTTGATGGGTCTTCGCCTTGCGTACGTTTGCGGCGTTGGCCCGCGGCACGCATATGACGAGGTGATCGGCGAGAGCGTCCACGACTGGCTTTTTTGTCGGCCTCATCATTGCTGTCTTCTGCAATTACATCAGGCACTTGTGCAACCGCTTCTGCATCATTGGGAGCTTTCGCGGCTTGTACTTTTTCCTCTGTAACCGTTTGCTGAACCTCAACCGGCTGCTTTTCAACCTGTTGTTCACTTGCTGCCTCAGTCAGTTTGTTTTGGTTCTCTTCAGCAATATTTTCTGGTGTTTGAACACGCACTGAACGACGCATATCACGGCGTTTGCGGCGCTGAGCGACTTTCTTTTCCTGTTTTGGTTTGTCGTCATTGTTATCCGCTTTTGCCTCTGGTGCTTTTTGCGGCTTCTCCTGACGTTGATCTTGTGGCTTGTTATCTTTACGGCGACGGGTGTTCTTGCGCCCATCCGTGCGATTGTCGCCACGACGATTCGACGTCTCTTCTGACTTATTCTCGCCTTTGTTTTCTTCTGTTTTTTCACGGTTGCCGCGTTTACGATTACCACCGCGTTCGTTATTGCGACGACGACCATTGCCACGATTATTACGCTGCTGATTACGGCCTTTATTTTGCGGCTTTTTGTCTTTCTTGTCGTCTTCCTCTGTACTGAATAACGCTTTAAGTGCATTAACAATACGGGTCACAATAGACGGTTGCTCTGCTTTCGGCGCAGGCGCGGGAGCAGGGGTGCTTGGCGCTGTAAGCCCTTGCAATGCAGGTTGTTCACGTTTAACAGGCTCTGCAGTGGAGACAACGGCATCATTATTTTCCGGCTCTGCCATTTGACGCTGATAACTGATTTCACCACTGACCTGATCACGACGAATACGAGACACCTGATAATGTGGCGTGTCCATATTCGGATTTGGGATTACGATGATCTGCACTTTCTGACGCTTCTCAATGCCCAAGACAGAGTCACGCTTTTCATTCAGTAAGTAGGTTGCAACCGGCACAGGCAGTTGAGCTTCAATTTGGCCGGTATTGTCTTTAAGCGCTTCTTCTTCCAATAACCGCAGGACAGATAAGGCTAACGATTCTGTACCACGCACAGTGCCATGACCATCGCATCTCGGACAGACATTATGGGCTGATTCACCTAAGGAAGGGCGTAAGCGTTGACGAGACATTTCCATTAGTCCGAAGCGAGAGATGCGACCGATTTGGATACGCGCACGATCGTGGCGGGTCGCATCTTTAAGGCGGTTTTCAACTTCTCGCTGATGTCTTACTGGTGTCATATCGATAAAATCGATAACGACCAACCCACCTAAATCTCGCAGGCGTAATTGACGCGCAATTTCATCCGCCGCTTCAAGGTTGGTATTTAACGCTGTTTCTTCAATATCGCCGCCTTTGGTTGCGCGCGATGAGTTGATATCAATCGATGTTAGGGCTTCTGTTGGATCGATAACGATTGAGCCACCAGAGGGCAATCTTACTTCTCGTTGGAAGGCAGATTCGATTTGGCTCTCAATCTGGTAGTGAGAAAATAACGGAACATCACCCTGGTATTGTTTAACCCGGCTGGCGAAGTCAGGACGCACTAATTCGATATGTTTTTTGGCTTGCTCGAAGATTTGCGTATCATCAATTAAAATTTCGCCGATATCTCGACGCAAATAATCACGAATCGCGCGTACAATGACGTTACTTTCCTGGTGAATCAGAAACGGAGCAGGGCGGCTGGCTGCAACTTCTTCAATCGCCGCCCAATGGGTTTTTAATACACTTAAATCCCATGCCAGTTCTTCAGCTGATTTACCCACACCGGCAGTACGCACAATCAAACCCATGCCATTTGGCACATCCAAATCACTTAAGGCTTGCTTCAAATCAGTGCGTTCGTCACCTTCAATGCGACGTGATATACCGCCAGCTCGTGGATTGTTTGGCATTAACACCAGATAGCTTCCAGCCAAACTGATAAAGGTGGTCAGTGCAGCGCCTTTTTGACCGCGTTCTTCTTTATCAATCTGAACAATAACTTGTTGACCTTCTTTAATCGCATCGCGAATGTTTGGTCGGCCTTGGAAATTGTAATCTGATGGGAAATAATTGCGGGCGATTTCTTTAAGAGGGAGGAATCCGTGACGCTCTGCGCCGTAGTCAACAAACGCTGCTTCGAGGCTAGGCTCTACCCGCGTTATCGTTCCTTTATATATGTTGGCTTTTTTCTGTTCATGCCCAGGACTTTCAATATCCAGGTCATACAGCTTCTGGCCATCGACCAGTGCTACACGCAACTCCTCTTGCTGGGTTGCGTTAATTAACATTCTTTTCATATTGTGACTCAATAATTTGCAGTTATCGGCCACAAGACATGCGTACTGCATGCCAATCTGGGTATGAAACGGCGCGTAGTCTCCCGACTATTGGCTGTTCAGTTACATTGTAATCGTTATTGTTCTTTTATTGCTTTGCTGACCGGTTTGTCGAACCCGTCGGCACCAAATTGGCTGGCAGCTGCTCATGTTCATGTGACCGCTACACTAATTTTTAACCGGATGATGGGCATCGTAACCATGCTTTATTCAATAAAAACCGGGCCTGTGAATTTTTTCACTTTGTTTGTGGCCGCACGGTATCGGACTCGGGTTAGCGATGTTTTTTCGCATCATCATATCGCTTGTCGATTTGTAACTATACAAGCCTCTAAATTATCTCACTATTTTTAGCAATTAAGCAAGTAAATAAAAAACGCGAAAAGCAAGGTCTGACAAGGTAGAATAGCACTATGAAAGAAAATGATGTCTCCTTAAAAGTACGATTTGTTGATATTGACACTGAGATGGCAGGTCAGCGAATTGATAACTTTCTCAAAACCCAGCTCAAAGGTGTGCCAAAAAGCCTGATATACAGGGTCGTGCGCAAGGGTGAAGTGCGGGTAAATAAAAAACGTATCAAGCCTGAATATAAATTACAGCCAGGTGACCAGGTGAGAGTGCCACCGGTCCGGGTATCGGAACAAAAGCCATTGCCCAGTGCAAAGTTAAGTTCGGTGCAAAACATAGAAGCGCAAATCATCTATGAAGACAAAGCGCTGATTGTGGTAAATAAACCATCCGGTATGGCAGTGCATGGTGGCAGTGGCGTTAGTTTTGGCTTAATCGAGTCACTGAGGGCATTACGCCCTGAGCAGAAATTTTTAGAACTGGTACATCGTTTGGACAGAGATACCAGTGGTGTGATTCTGGTAGCCAAAAAACGCTCAGCACTGACCCATTTACACCAGCAATTACGTGAAAAAACCGCAGACAAGCATTATTTGGCATTGGTAAAAGGCTGTTGGCCGGAAAAGCGCCACAAAGTCAAAGCGCCATTGCGTAAGAACGTTTTGCAATCTGGTGAGCGCATGGTCAGTGTCAGTCCCGATGGTAAACCGTCCGAAACCCATTACCGTATCGTTAAACAATTTACCTCAGCGACCTTGGTACAGGCGTCTCCAATTACCGGACGCACCCATCAGATTCGCGTGCATTGCTTACATGCAGGCCATCCTATAGCCTGTGACGACAAATACGGTGATCAAGAATTTGATAGGCAAATGCAGCAAGCAGGCTTACAGAGGTTGTTTTTGCATGCCCATCAAATTCGTTTTATTCATCCTCAAACTGAAACCACCGTATTTTTTGAAGCGCCACTGGAACCGGCATTACAACAACTCGTCGATAATATGTAGTTATGAAATACAAAGTAGTAATTTTTGACTGGGATGGCACCTTGATGGACTCAACGCCTAAAATTGTGTCCTGTATGAAAACTGCCGCATCGAAAGCCGGATTACCTGTTCCCGCGACGCAGGCAGTGAACGATATCATAGGTATTAGCCTGCGGCCGGCTATCGCAAGGTTGTTCAATTTAGACTGTGAAAAAACCACCGAGGCAGTGGTTGATATTTATCGCGATGAATATCTTTATCATGATAAAACGCCATCCCCCTTATTTGCCGGAAGCCTGCAATTGTTGCAGCAACTCAAGCAAAAAGGCTACCAGCTAGCGGTTGCCACAGGCAAAGCCAGGCCGGGCTTGGACCGCGCTATGCAGGAAACAAACACGCTTGACTATTTTGTCACTACTCGATGTGCAGACGAAGCAAAATCTAAACCTCATCCGCTGATGTTAGAGCAAATTACCCGTTCGCTGGGTGTCCAAAGTGAAGAGTGTGTAATGATTGGCGATACCGAACACGACCTGGCTATGGCTGCGGCGATTAATATGCCGGGCATTGGTGTCAGCTATGGTGCGCAACCACCCCATAAACTGACTCCTCATAAACCTAAAGCGATCGTAGATAACGTGCTCGGGCTACTTAACCACCTGTAGACATCATGTCGAACACGTCAACGCCAGCGTTTTTGAACAATTCGATTAAGCTAATTAAGGGTAGGCCAATCAAACTATTTGGATCCCGCCCTTGCAAGGCATCAAACAAACTAATGCCCAGGCCCTCAGATTTAAAACTTCCAGCGCAATCTAACGGTTGTTCAATGTCAACATAGCGACGGATCTGAGATAAATTCAGTGATTTAAAGTGGACCTGAAAGGGTTCAACCATTGATTGATATTGGCCGGTTTTAGCATTTAACAGGCACAATCCGGTCAAAAAAGTCACGGTTTTACCTTGGCAGGCCTGCAGTTGAGCAACGGCATTGTCAACGTTATGAGGTTTACCCAGAATCTTCCCCTCGAAAGTCGCAACCTGATCCGAACCAATTATCCAGCCATCATCTACGCTTTGAGCAACCTTTTTTGCTTTCGCGATCGACAAACGTTCGACTAAATCGGCAGCTCCTTCGTCGGGTAGAGGGGTTTCATCCACCTCTGGTTTAAGGGTTTGAAAAGGAATATGAAGTTTTTCAAGAAGTTGTCGACGATAAATCGATGTAGATGCCAAAATAAGCTGCATAAAGTCTCCGCGTCGGCAAAAGAGTCTATTGTAGCCGTGATAGAGCACTTAGGTAACCCCGAAATTCAAGGCCTATAAGGTGATATTTATTTTGACTCACTGTGCTTATCACTATATTATGCGCGCCCTATGCAAAAACTGAAACTGCCCAAAACACTCGACCCAGCCAAAGCTGCGCTGCAACGCTCTGATTACAAGGGTGTGGTAGCCGGTAAAGATTTGGTAAGAGTTGCAGCATCAGTTGATGCTATAGATGAATACGCCAGTATAGAGGTGAAGTTTGACACTGATGCGCAGGGTCTTCACTTTTTTACTGGTCATCTCAAAACGTCGGTCCAGCTGATATGTCAAAGGTGTGATGAACCTTTTAACTTACCAGTCGATGTGACCTTTAGCTTTGCACCCGTAAGGAGTGAAGAGCACGTGGATGAGATACCGGACATCTACGAACCGGTTCAGGTCAATGACCACGGAGAAATCGATCTGCTTCAAATCATTGAAGACGAGATTATTTTAGCGCTGCCGCTTGTAGCCATGCACGATGAGCAAGACTGTAAGCGTCAATCTGGTAAAATGAGCTTTGGAAAGGTCGAACCGGCCGAAGAGCGTCCAAACCCCTTTGCGGTGTTAAAAGAACTTAAGCGAGACGAGGAGTAATTGAAATGGCGGTACAACAGAATCGTAAAACCCGTTCTAAGCGTGGCATGCGTCGTTCGCACGATGCGCTGACCGGTGCAACTTTGTCTGTAGACGCAACCTCTGGTGAAACGCATCGTCGTCACCATGTGACTGCAGATGGTTTCTATCGCGGTAAAAAGGTTACAGCTAAATAAGCGGTTTCCGAATTGTCTAAGCTAACAATAGCGTTAGATATTATGGGGGGCGATTTTGGCCCCCCAGTTACTATTCCAGCAGCTGTTCTGGCTGTAAAAAGTTATCCCAATTTACATCTTATTTTATGCGGCGATGAAACGCTTATTCGTCAGCAACTGAGTGCTTTAAAGGCTGAAAACCATTCGCAACTGGAGATACTTCACTGCTCCCAGGTGATTGAAATGGATGAAAAGCCAGCCTTCACCCTACGTAATAAAACGGACTCTTCAATGCGAAAAGCGTTGGAATTGGTGGAAAGCGAGCAAGCCCATGCGTGTGTTAGTGCAGGAAATACCGGTGCACTTTTAACCAACGCCTATTATGTGTTGAAAACCCTCAGCGGGATAAATCGCCCGGCGTTAGTGTCCGCACTGCCTACCATTGCCGATAAAAAAGTTTACTTGCTTGATTTAGGGGCCAACGTTAATTGCGATTCAGAGATTTTATTCCAGTATGCGGTAATGGGTTCCGTCATGGCAGAACAGGTTGAAAACCTGGCAAGCCCGAGAGTGGCGTTACTTAACGTCGGTGAAGAACAGATAAAAGGCAATGATACGGTTAAAAATGCAGCCGAACTGCTTAGTCAGGCTAAAGGCATAAATTACATAGGTTACATAGAAGGGAATGACATTTTCTCTGACAAAGCAGATGTAGTTGTTGCCGATGGGTTTGCTGGCAACGTCGCATTGAAAGCTTGTGAAGGGCTGGCTCAGTTGGTGATGGCTGAGGTAAAGCAGGCTTCAGCAGAAAGTTTATTTACCCGAATAATGGCGAAAATGGCGCTGCCTTTACTAAAAAGGGTCTATTCAAGGGTGAACCCCGACCAGTACAACGGTGCTAGTCTGTTAGGATTGCGCGGCATTGTGGTCAAGAGTCATGGTAATGCTTCAACAGATGCTTTCTTGTATGCCATTCGTGGAGCTATGCATGAAGTTGACCGTCAAGTGCCAACAAAAATAAAACATAAACTAGAAATCGTTCTGGGCTAACCGCAAAGGTTGGTTGGCCAGGGATGACAGGAAGGCCATCATCTATGTATTCACGAATTATCGGAACAGGCAGTTACTATCCAAATCAGATTCGGACTAATCAGGATCTCGAAAAGATGGTTGATACTTCTGATCAATGGATAACCGACCGCACCGGTATAAAAGAAAGACGCATCGTTGCCGAACACGAGAATGTCGCCACCATGGGCGCAGCTGCGGCTCGACAAGCGTTCGATATGGGCGGCATCGATCCTTCCAGCATAGATATGATTGTCTGTGCAACAACCAGCCACAATAAAGCCCTGCCAAGTGCAGCGTGTGATATTCAAAAAGAATTAAAAATGGACGGCATACCTGCTTTTGATGTAGGTGCCGCCTGCGCTGGCTTTTGCTATGCCTTGAGTATCGCGGACCAATACATTAAAAGCGGGATGTGCAAACGTGTTTTGGTAATCGGCAGTGACTGCTTAACGCGCCTGATTGACCCCTACGACAGAACCATGGTGATCTTATTCGGCGATGCTGCCGGCGCTGTGGTCATAGAGGCCAGTGAGGAGCCAGGTATTCTCTCGACACACATCCATGCAGCCGGCTCTTACAATGATTTACTCTATGTCGGTAATCCCGAGAGAGGGAATGAAGCATCAGTGCACGAAAACTGGGGCGTTATGAAGGGTAATGAAGTCTTCAAAGTAGCTGTCACCAAGTTGTCTGAAGTGGTTGAGCAAACCCTGAGCGCGAATAATATGCAAAAGTCGGATTTGGACTGGCTGGTTCCCCATCAGGCTAACTTCCGTATTATCAAAGCCACGGCAAAAAAACTGGAAATGCCAATGGATCAGGTGGTCCTGACCCTAGAGAAGTACGGTAACACCTCTGCTGCCACAGTGCCGACAGCATTAGACACCGCCATCCGAGATGGGCGTATAAAGCGTGGTCAAAATTTGTTACTCGAAGCCTTTGGCGGTGGATTCGCTTGGGCCTCGGCGTTAGTTAAGTATTAATCAACAGGAGTGCATATGCGTGCATTTGTTTTTCCCGGCCAGGGCTCACAAGCGGTTGGGATGTTAAGTGATCTGGCGCAACAGTGCCCGGAAGTTGAAGCAACTTTCGCACAAGCCAGTGAAGTGCTTGGTTACGATTTGTGGGACCTGGTGCAACAAGGCCCTGACACAGAATTAAATAAAACACACATTACTCAACCTGCTTTATTGTCTGCCAGTGTTGCCATTTATCGCAGTTATTTAGCCAAAGGTGGCAAGCCGCCAGCGTTTATGGCTGGTCATAGCCTCGGAGAGTACTCTGCACTTGTTTGCGCCGATGCGCTGGCATTTCGTGATGCGATAAAACTGGTTGAACTACGCGGCAAGGCGATGCAACAGGCAGTACCAGCCGGTACTGGTGCGATGTATGCCATTATCGGGTTAGAGGATGACAAAATTCTTGAAGCCTGCGAGCAAGCATCCCAAGGACAAGTTGTTTCTGCAGTGAATTTTAATTCCCCGGGGCAGGTAGTGATTGCCGGCTCTAAAGAAGCGGTGGAGCGAGCAGCTGCTTTGTGTAAGGATGCCGGGGCCAAACGCGCATTGCCATTAGCGGTAAGTGTACCGTCCCATTGTGCGTTAATGAAGCCTGCCGCCGATGAGTTGCAAAGTGTGTTAAATGACTTGATTGTCAACACGCCAACTATACCGGTTATTAACAATGTCGATGTTTCATCAGAGCAAGATGCTAAAAAAATTAAAGACGCTTTAGTCAGACAACTGTACAGCCCGGTTCGCTGGACCGAAACAGTACAGAAACTTGCAGAGGCGGGCGCAACATCGCACGCAGAAATAGGGCCGGGTAAGGTGTTAACCGGACTTGCAAAACGAATCGATAAGTCTGTCAGTTGTGTATCAGTAAACGACAACGACAGTCTCAACGCTTTAATACAGGAATGACCATGTCAGATTTTAATGGAAAAATAGCGCTGGTAACGGGTGCAAGTCGAGGTATTGGCCGATCAATAGCAGAAACGCTGGCTGCCTCTGGAGCCACTGTAATAGGTACTGCGACATCGGAGCAAGGCGCAGCAGCCATCAGCGACTATTTGCAAGCTAATGGCACAGGGTTGGTTCTTAACGTAACCGATGCCGACAGTTTGAAGGCTGCCCTTGAAGAAATTAAAACTCGCTACGGAGATATCGATATTCTTGTCAATAATGCCGGAATCACTCGTGATAATCTTATGATGCGAATGAAAGACGACGAGTGGAATGATATTATGGCGACCAACCTGACGCCTGTTTTCCAATTGAGCAAGGCGGTTTTACGCGGCATGATGAAAAAGCGTCACGGCCGTATTATCAGTATTGGCTCAGTCGTGGGTTCAACGGGTAATCCCGGCCAAGCGAATTACGCAGCTGCAAAAGCGGGTGTAATTGGCTTTTCTAAATCACTCGCCCGGGAAGTTGCTTCTCGCGGTGTAACGGTGAATGTAGTAGCGCCAGGGTTTATCGATACGGATATGACACAATCACTAACGGACGAGCAAAAAGAGGCGATTTTTAAGGATATTCCGGCCAACAGGTTGGGTAACCCTAAAGAGATTGCTGCGGCAGTGGCTTTTTTGGCTTCTGATGCGGCAGGTTATATCACCGGTGAGACAATTCATGTCAACGGTGGGATGCATATGGGCTAAAGTTTCATTAGTTTGAAACTTTTTGGAAGTCACTTTCCAGCCTTTAATTTGGAATTTTATACCGATGTCATTGTCCAACATTGGCAGTACATTTGTATAAAAAACTGTGCTAAGTTGTGGTTCGACCAGCAAAAAAAAGCCTGAATATGGACTTGCAAGGCCGGATATTGCTGAATACACTACCGCAACTTCGCATTTGCGTTATTTTTTGAGGAAGAACTAAAACCATGAGTAACATCGAAGAACGCGTAAGCAAAATCATCGTAGAGCAACTGGGCGTTAAAGAAGAAGAAGTAAAATCGGAAGCGTCTTTCGTCGATGATTTAGGTGCAGATTCTCTGGATACTGTGGAACTGGTAATGGCTCTGGAAGAGGAATTCGACACTGAAATCCCTGATGAAGAAGCAGAGAAAATCACTACCGTTCAGTCTGCGATTGACTATATTAAAGCGCACAAAGACGCTTAATTAAATTCCCGAAACGGCTCAATCCTGAGCCGTTTTTTGATCTCATCAGTTTAAAAATCCCAGCATAGCGGAGGCCAATGTGTCTAAACGACGTATTGTAGTAACCGGTCTTGGCATGCTTTCCCCCTTAGGCAACGATGTTAGTTCAAGCTGGCATGGCATTGTTAATGGGAAAAGCGGCATTGAACTTACAGACAGGTTTGACGTAAGTGATTTTGCGACCAAGTTTGCAGGTCATTTGAAAGGCTTTGATAGTGAGGCGTACATACCTCGCAAAGAAAGTAAAAAAATGGACCTGTTCATCCAATACGGTATCGCAGCAGCCAAACAGGCGTTGACAGACGCCGGTATCGAAGTGAATGAAGCCAATGCAGACCGAATTGGTGTTGCCATCGGTAGTGGTATTGGTGGTTTAGGGCTGATCGAAGAAAACCATACGAAATTAACCACCGGCGGACCGCGGAAAATCTCTCCCTTTTTTGTGCCATCGACAATCACAAATATGATATCGGGCTTTCTTTCTATCATGGAAGGCATTAAAGGACCGAACTTAAACATTGTTACAGCCTGTACAACAGGTGTACACAATATTGGTATTGCCGCCCGTACTATCGCCTATGGCGATGCAGATATGATGTTAGCCGGTGGTGCTGAATCAACCATTACACCGCTGGGAATTGGTGGTTTTAACGCTGCTCGGGCTCTGTCAACCCGAAATGATGACCCTCAGGGTGCCTCGCGCCCTTGGGATAAAGATCGTGACGGCTTCGTGATGGGTGAAGGTGCGGGAGTGGTTATGCTTGAAGAATATGAGCATGCCAAAGCCCGTGGCGCGCACATTTATGCTGAATTAGCCGGATTTGGAATGAGTGGCGATGCATACCATATGACATCACCTCCGGCCGATGGCGCAGGTGCGGCCGCATCGATGGCAAACGCAATTCGTGATGCCGCAGTGTCCCCAGACGTTGTGAAGTATATTAATGCTCACGGTACATCAACGCCTGCCGGTGATGTGGCTGAAAGTCAGGCAGTCAAAAAGGTGTTTGGATCTGCTGCAAACGATGTCATGGTGAGTTCGACCAAATCAATGATCGGACATTTACTTGGTGCAGCAGGGTCAGTTGAAGCTATCTTTACGATATTGGCCTTAAAAGACCAGATAGCGCCGCCCACCATTAACTTGGATAATCCTGGTGAGGGTTGCGATTTGGATTATGTGCCAAATACTGCCAGGGATGTCACCATGGAGTATGCCTTGTGCAACTCGTTTGGATTTGGCGGTACCAACGGCTCATTGTTATTTAAAACAATCTAAGTCAAAATCAGGCCTGCTAAGCAGGCCTTTTTTATGAAAACGATCATTAACGGAATACACTGCCAAGCTGTCAGTGCCAATGACAGAGGCTTACAATATGGCGATGGTCATTTTACCACGGCCAAAGTTACCGATGGGAAGATTGAGTTTCTTGACGCTCATCTTGCACGCCTCCAGAAAGCCAACCAGATTCTGCAGTTTCCAGCAATTTCGCTTCAGCAATTGACGACGCAGATGGCGAGCGCTGCTCAGCAACTGGGAGATGGCGTTCTCAAAGTGATTATTACCCGAGGAGAGGGGGGACGAGGCTATGCACCGCCACCGTCGCCACATCTTACCTGTATTATATCTACCCATCCTAAGCCCGCTTACTATGACGAACTACACCAACGTGGTCTGGTGTTAAAAAATGCGACATTTAAGCTTGGGTTACAACCCGCACTGGCGGGTATCAAACATCTTAATCGCTTAGAACAAGTTCTTATCAAACAGGAGCTAGCCCAAACAAGCGCCGATGATCTGGTCGTCAGTGATATCAATGAAAATGTTGTAGAAACGTCCCAAGGTAACCTGTTTTGGTGTTGTGATGGACAATGGTTTACGCCTGAGCTTCGCTTAGCCGGTGTTGAAGGGGTTATGCGTAACCGTTTTATCCACCAGTTGAGCAAGATTGGCCATAAGGTTCGCGAATGCTCAGTTGACTCTGAAGCACTGTTGGATGCACAACACCTGCTGGTTACCAATAGCGTCATCGGTGTCATTTGGGCCAGCCGGTTCAACGACAAGCTATTTGCAAAGCCTGAATTGAAATGGAATTAAATAGTGAAAATAAAAAGCCTTGTCATTAGCCTCGTGGTTATTCTGATCTTATCTGCTGTCGGCATTGGCTATGCGTACCAGCAGTTTATGCAGCAAACTGTCACCCAGCAAACACGCTTAATTACAATTTCCAACGGCCAATCTGCTCGCACCGTAATAGCGTCACTGACAGGGTCAAATCCTTGGCAAATTAAAGTCTTTACTAAGGTTACCAGCATACACACGCCTGCTTTGTTGAAACTCAAAGCGGGTACTTATGAATTGTCCGCTGGTGTTAACCTGACCCAGGCATTAGAAGTGCTTGCCAGCGGAAACGAAAAGCTCTTCGCAATTACGCTGGTTGAAGGTCTTCGTTGGCAGGATTGGTTAGAACAGCTGCAGCATGCGCCATACATTGGTAGCCAGCCATTTGATGCCGACAGGTTTCTTTCATCACGCGATGTCAATGCGCTGAGTCTTGAAGGTGTTTTACTGCCCGATACGTATTATTACTCAGCAGGCACACCCATCGGTGATATCGTTGAGCGAGCTTATCAGGCGATGCAAACTTTATTGGAAACAAACTGGCCTAAACGCCAGCAAGAACTCCCACTATCGACCCCGTATCAAGCGCTAATTTTGGCCTCTATTATTGAAAAAGAGACCGGTGTCGCCGATGAAAGACCACTTATTGCGGGCGTCTTTGTTAATCGTTTGCGCTTGAACATGCGATTGCAGACTGACCCAACCGTGATTTACGGAATGGGGGACAGGTTCGATGGTGATATCAGACGTGCTGACTTGCGCGCCAGAACACCTTACAATACCTATGTCATTAAGGGGTTACCGCCTACACCCATCGCGATGCCTTCAAAAGCAGCGGTGTTGGCGGCGTTGCAACCGCAGGCCACCGACGCATTATATTTTGTCGCTAAAGGCGACGGCAGTCATAAGTTCTCGCGAACATTACAAGAACATAATGCCGCAGTAAGAAAATATCAGTTAAAACAGGAATAGCATGTCACAAGGCAAATTTGTTGTCATAGAAGGCCTTGAAGGCGCAGGTAAAAGTAGCGCCATCGCTTTGGTTAAAGAGAGAATCGAATCGGCGGGGCATCGGGTCATTAACACTCGGGAACCCGGCGGCACGCCGATGGCAGAAGCCATCAGAGAATGTGTTAAACATAATTGGCAAGAATCAGTAACTACCGAAGCAGAACTCCTGCTGATGTACGCGGCTCGTGCGCAATTGGTCGCCAACGTGATAAAGCCAGCGCTGACTGGCGGAAATTGGGTGCTTGCAGATCGTCATGATTTGTCTTCACAGGCCTATCAGGGCGGCGGGCGCCAGGTTAAAACCGACACCTTGTTGGCGCTGAGGGATATCACATTACAAGGTTTTAGTCCTGACTTGACCCTCTATTTAGATGTCGATCCTAAAGTCGGGCTGGCTCGTGCCCGTGGGCGAGGCGAACTAGACCGCATCGAACAGGCCGACCTGGGCTTTTTTCAACGTACCCGAGAGCGCTATCTGGCACTGTGCGCTGATGATGACAAGGCATTTGTGATTGATGCCATGCAACCGATTGAGCAGGTGCAAAGTGAAATCTTACGCCACCTTAATGCCTTTATGGAGTCACTTTGATGTATCCCTGGCTCAATGCCAGTTACCTGCATCTGGCACAGCGTGCAGTAAATTCCCAATTACACCATGGCTTGTTATTGCATGGGCCGGTTGGGCTAGGCAAAACAGAACTCGCCAATCAATTAACTGCGGTGTTGTTATGCCAGGCTGCGGATAACCTGAGAGCCTGCGGTCGATGCCAATCCTGTCAGCTGCGCATTGCAGGCAGTCACCCTGATTTTCATCAGGTGGTTAAAGAAAAGTCACAGATTGGCGTTGACCAAATACGCGACGGTATTGCAAAACTAAACCAAACGGCACAACTTTCGGGTAACAAGGTCCTGGTTATCCATCAAGCCGAATCGCTCAATCAGGCCAGCGCTAATGCCTTGCTCAAAACACTCGAAGAGCCGACGGCAAACACCTACCTGATTCTGATCACCAGTCAATTGGATCGTTTATTGCCAACTATCCTGAGCCGTTGCGAAAAAGTTAATCTGCCGTTGCCGGAAGAGGAACTAGCCCTAACATGGTTGAAACAGCAAGGTGTGGAAACTGATAAGGCTACGTTACGTTTGTGTAACTCAGCACCTTTGGCGGCTAAAGCGTTATGTGAAGATACCCAGCGCTTGCAATACCCAGAGTTTGAAAAAAGTCTGGCAAATAAGCAGCAAGGTGCAGTCAGTGCAGGGCAGTTGGCCGTTCAATGGCAGGACCAAGCTGACTGGGTTGCCACACTTGCGCAGCACGTTTTACACGAGCGCTATTTGCACCAGCCAAACACCAAGGTGTGGGAGTGTTATCAATTCTGTCTCCAGGCCAGGAAACAGTTGCAACAAGTTGGCATTAACAAGTCACTCGTCCTGACAAAAATTTTGAATATGATTTAAACGAGGAAAACTGTGTTAGTAGATTCCCATTGCCACTTAGATCGTCTGGAAAAATCACCAGAAGAATTAGATGCCCTTGTCAACGAGGCAAAAAATCGGGGGGTAGAGCATATGCTATGCGTGTGCGTATCTCTGAACGATTTTCCGTCCATGATGGAAACGATCCAACGCTTTGACATTGTTTCCGCTTCGTGTGGCGTGCACCCCTTACACCAGGATGAAGCGTGCAGCAGAGATGAACTGCTGGCACTGGCGTCCAGTGACAAAGTGGTAGCCATTGGTGAAACCGGGCTTGATTATCATTACAGCCCGGAAACGTTAGAGGTGCAAAGGCGTAGTTTTATTGATCATATTCACGTTGCCAATGAATTAAATAAACCTCTCATTATTCACACCCGCGATGCCCGTGAAGATACGATTGCACTGCTAAAAGAACACAAAGCCCCCCATACAAAAGGGGTTTTACATTGTTTTACTGAAAGTCTGGAAATGGCCAAAGCGGCCATTGAGTTGGGTTTCTATATCTCAATTTCCGGTATCGTTACCTTTAAAGCCGCAGAAGAACTAAAACGCGTGGTTGAAGCCTTGCCACTTGAACGTTTACTGGTTGAAACGGATTCCCCTTGGCTGGCACCTGTCCCGTACCGGGGTAAGCAAAATCAACCAGCTTATGTCGTTGAGGTGGCGCAATACATAGCAGACTTAAAACAAATATCACTGGCATCATTAGCACAGCAGACCACCGATAATTTTTACGCTTTATTTGATCGTGTAAAACGCTAGGAGCATAAAAGCCTTAGGTCTGCGCTTAAGCTGATTTGAAACACGATAAAGTGGCTTACAATTCAATCATAATTCACGCAAGCTGAACAAAAATGACAAAAGGGACTCAACCGTGAAGTTAATTCAATCGCTGCTATGCACTGCAGCCGTTTTGCTTTGTACCACGAGTACAGCACAAACCATGATGCCAGAGACCGACTTTGACCCGGCTATCCCCACTTTTGAGCAAGTACTGGGCTACAAAGCGGGTCAACGGATCTCCAGCCATCATCAAATGATGCGTTATTTTGCTGCACTGCAACAGGCCGCGCCTGAGCGGATTAAAGTGGTTGAATATGCGCGCAGTTGGGAAGATCGTGCTTTAATTTATGCTGCAATAGGTAATCAGGAGCAGATTAGCAATCTGCAAGGGTTCGCCGATGATATGCAACGTATCAGTGATCCCCGCAATCTGAGCCGTTCAGCCCGTGACAGCCTGCTGGCTAACTTACCCGCATCGGTATGGTTGGAGTATTCGGTTCACGGTAACGAAATCAGTGGTACCGATGCGGCAATGTACACCGCGTACTATCTGTTGGCTGCCAAAAGTAATCCTCTTATCGACCGTATTCGCAAAAACACGTTAGTGTTTATTGACCCTTTACAGAATCCTGATGGACGCGAACGTTTTACTAGTCGTTATTATGCAACAGTCGGTATGCAACCCAGTGATGACAGGTACTCAGCTGAGCACAATGAGCCTTGGCCAAATGGCCGAACCAATCACTATTTATTTGATATGAACCGTGATTGGTTGGCAATTACCCAGCCAGAGACAAAAGGGCGTATCGCCGCACTTAACAAGTTCAAGCCCTTAGTTGTGGTGGATTTACATGAAATGGGTGGAGATAGTTCTTACTATTTTGCTCCTGCCGCAGAGCCATTTAATCCTCACATGACACCGACACAAATCGACAACATGAACTCGATTGGCCGAAATCACGCAAATCATTTCGACACCATGGGCTTTGACTACTTTACCCGAGAGATTTTCGATGCTTTTTATCCCGGCTATGGTGACAGCTGGCCAGTGTTTTACGGCGCCTCGGCGTCAACCTATGAAGTATCGTCCTCTCGTGGCGAGGTGTTCAAGCGTAAAAACGGAGAGCGACTGCATTATTTTGATACGGTTCAACAGCATGTCGTGGCCTCATTATCCACTGCAGAAGGCACGGCGATTAATCGCCAAAAGCTATTAAAAGATTTTTATCAATACCAGGTAGACGCGATTGCCGCCGGTAAAAAATCTAAGCAAAGGGTATTTATATTACCAAATCAGGAAGACCGGGCGGGTAACCATCGTCTCGCGACCTTAATGGCAGAGCATGGGGTAGAGGTATGGCAAGCAACCGAGGAATTCAAAGCATGTGGTGAACGTTACACCGCGGGTGCCTATTATATAGACAGTGCGCAGCCAAGGGGGCGGTTTGTTACAACCACCTTCAGTGATCAAGTGGATATGGCGAAAGCCTTCCTTGATGAACAGGAACGACGCCGCTCCAGATATCTTCGTGATCAGATTTATGATGTCACTGGATGGTCGTTACCCCTTATGTTTAACCTGCAATCTGCGACATGTGACAATGCCATTGATGTTGCATCAAAACGTGTCGCTGCTGATGACCAGCTAGCAGCGTCAATTGAGGTCTCAGATCAGGCGGTAGCCTACGTGGTGCCATGGGGCGACATGTCGGCTGTTCGATTTTTGTCTGCTGCCTTGCAGCAGGGAATACGCGTTAAAAGTGCCGATCGCGGATTCACGCTTGAAGGCAACCAAAGTTTCCCGGGCGGCTCTTTGGTGATTGAAGTCGCCAGAAACGACCAGCAAATTGCTTCTAAAGTTATTGAAATTGCCAAACGAACGGGAGCGGTGGTAGAGAGCATCAGTTCAAGTTGGGTTATCGACGGGCCCAGCCTGGGAAGTGGCAGTATGCCTGAACTGGTTGCACCTAAAATTGCGATGGCATGGGACGAGCCAGTGAGCAGTACCAGTGCCGGCAATACCCGTTTCGTTATTGAACGTCAGATGGGCTACCCGGTCACTGCAATTCGCACATCACAAATGAGCAGAGCGGATTTAAGTCGCTATCATGTGATTGTGTTACCCGACGGGTATTATAATTCAGGGCTGGCATCTAGCTTGAAAGAGTGGGTCGCTGACGGAGGGATCTTGGTTACGATGGACGGAGCCACCCGGTTTGCCGCAACGGCCGATAATGGCTTACTGAATGTAAGTCGCGAATATGCGGTGAAGGAGCAAAGTGGCTCGGCCCCAGAAGGACCGCAAACTGATGGGAGTTTGATTGAAAGTAAAGCCGATATGATGGCGTTAATCGATCAAACCCAAAGTTCCCCTGACTGGGTTTCCGGTGTGCTTGCTAATGTTGAAGTCGACCAGGAGCATTGGTTGACCGCAGGCGTGAAAAAAGATGCTATTGCGTTATTGTCAGGCAATAATATCTATACTCCAATCAGATTAGACTCCGGGGTTAACCTGGCTTGGTTTAAAGGCAAGGACGAACTCTTGGCCAGCGGCTATCTATGGGAAGAAAACAAACGTCAGTTAGCCTACAAGCCATTTTTGATTCAGCAACCTATTGGCAAAGGAATGGTGATTGCCTTTACTCAGGAGCCGACGTTCAGAGCCTATATGGATGGCCTGAATGTACTGTTTGCGAATACAATTTTGCGCGCGCCGGCACACAGTCGAAAATTACGTTAAACGTTCGCTGACTTATCCTTTAAAGCCAGTTGGTTCTGCTAACTGGCTTTTTTATTTGCTGAAAGTAAACAGCTGAAACACCTTTCTTAATATGCTGAGTTTTAACGGGGAGAAGCAAAATGGTGCAAAATACGGTCATCATCGCGAGCCGTTATTTGTCTCTGTATTGGGTTCGTTACCCAACGGGGCACAGTGTGCTAGAGCATATTGATCCTATGCCGGGAGGTCGCTATTTCAAGTTTAATATCCTAGTGACGAAGGCCACACGAGGCGGCGTGTTTCAAGCGCAGAAAACGCTCATTAACGTCTTTAATCGCGTGGTGTTATTCAGGCCAGATAAAGCAGCACATAGCGTAAGTAGGATAGAACAGGGACAGCGCAGGTTGTTGTCTCTGGCAATTTTTATTCCTTCATCTAAACAGTAGTGGTATTGCGGCGATGATGGTCATTGCCATCACAAAATAACGATATTGTGCATCGCTGATAAGCTTAACCAATGAAATTCCAGTGTAAACGCCGATTATGATCAAGGGTAAAACCCACAGATTAACCGTTAGCGTGTTTACGCTGATGCTCTCCCAGACAAAAATATGAAAGGGAAGCTTAAATAAATTAATAATTAAAAAGAACCAAGCAGCGGTACCGATAAACACATTTTTTGGCAAGCGCATCGAGAGTAAATAAACCGCCATAAAAGTACCAGCCAAATTACCCACCATAGTGGTAAAACCGCCAAGCATTCCCATCAATATCGCAAACCAAGTGTAATCAGGTATCTTTGACTTGTTACGCTCGAGCCATAGCATCAGCAAAATACACACAAAGACGGTGACGGCCATGATCTGCATAAACAGGCCATCGTCAATCTTATCGCCAACCCAAGTGCCCAGCAGCACGCCAATGGCAGCAGAAGGGAACAGCTTAAAAAGATAGTGCCAATTCGCGTGGCGGTGATAATAGTGAACCGCAAACAAATCGGCAGTTAATAGCATGGGTAGCATCAGCCCGCTTGATTGCTTGCCACCAAACAACAATGCCAGTAAAGGCACGCTCAATAGCGTAGTGCCGTGAATGCCGGCCTTGGCTAATCCCACCATAAAGGCCACGGCTGCCAATACAGCCCAGTCCATTGCAGTTAACATTTCTGGCATAGTTACTCGTCACTAAGTGATATTGAATATGATGAAAGGCAGCAAAATTCGGTTAATCAACCGATGGGGCCTGCCCCCTGAGCTGGCATTATGGCAAACTTTATTCCGATACTACACGCGTAACCGACTATCAGGAAGCACAGGTCATTGAATAACCCATTAGTAGAAGCATTAAAGCGCGCCGCTGGCCCACAATCTGTGTTGACCGGGGATCACAAAACCCGTTACTTTCGACATGGTTACCGAAGTGGCCATGGCAGTGCTGCGGCAGTGGTTTTACCCACATCGCTGGTTCATTATTGGCTAACGCTCAAAGCCTGTGTTCAGCATGATGCCATTATTATTATGCAGGCAGCCAACACCGGTCTTACCGAAGGCTCAACGCCTAATGGGAATGATTACCAACGTCCGGTTGTGATCATTAATACCCGTGCAATTACAGGGTTTCATCTGTCACCGGATAACAGTCAGGTGATTGCTTTGGCAGGCAGTACCTTGCATCAACTTGAAAAGGCACTGGCACCGAGCGGACGGGAGCCTCACTCTGTGATTGGATCTAGTTGCCTGGGCGCGTCGGTAATAGGAGGGATAGCTAACAATTCAGGCGGTGCTTTAATTCAGCGTGGTCCGTCATTTACCCAATATGCTTTGTATGCCCAGATAAATCAGCATGGAGAGCTTCAGTTGGTCAATCATCTGGGCATTCCTCTACAGGGCGATACTATCGAACAGCTGGAAGCGGTCGAACAAGGTGAATTTGACTGGCTGTCAGAACAGGTGTGCGACGCAAAGCTGGCGTCAGATACCGAATACGTCGACCGTTTGAGAGACACTAATGCCGAAGAGCCCGCTCGTTATAACGCCGATCCAAGACGTCTGTATGAAGCCAGTGGTTGCGCGGGCAAACTGGCGGTATTCGCCGTAAGATTAGATACCTTTAAAAAGCCAATACTACAGAAAACATACTATCTTGGATGCAACGATCCCGATCAATTCACGCAACTCAGAACCCGTGTGTTAAACGAGTTTTCGCAGTTGCCTGTTTACGGCGAATACATTCACAGAAACGCATTTTCATTGGCAAAACGATATGGCAAGGACACCTTTATTGCCATTGAAAAACTGGGCACGGATAAAATGCCGGCTTTATTTGCGTCAAAAGGGCGTATTACTGCTTGGTGTAATAAACTCGGCTTAACGGATTTTCCCGATAAAGTGATGCAATGGTGTTCTAAGCTATGGCCGCAACACTTGCCAGAGCGATTACTGGACATGGAACAGCAATATGAGCACCACTTGATCATTAAGGTCAGTGATGAGGGCATCGAAGAGTTTGACCAATTTCTATCAGCATTTAGTCACCAAGCAAATGGTCTCGAATGTCTCGAACTGTCTGACAGCGAAGCCCCACGAGCCTTACTGCAACGTTTTGCAGTAGCGGGCGCAGCGGTGCGTTATCATCAAATGCACAAAGCTCATTGCGAGGATGTGCTTGCACTCGATGTCGCGTTGCCAAGAAACTGCCAACAATGGCAAGAGAAACTCCCAGCTGAATTGGCGGATAAAATTATTATGCCGTTGTATTACGGCCATTTCTTTTGTTATGTGTTTCATCAGGATTATCTGATTAAAGCCGGTGAAGATGTTGCCGAAGTAAAAAGAGCACTGCTCGAAGAATTATCCAAGCGCGGGGCCCAGTACCCCGCTGAGCATAATTTCGGCCATATGTATCAAGCCCCGGAGCATGTTAAAGCCTTTTATCAATCACTTGATCCCACCAACAGTTTTAACCCTGGGATTGGCAAAGCAACTCGGCAGCGACATTGGGGTAAATGTTGCTAGACCTTGAATCACAGCGGGTGTTTAGTTAATATCCGCGCCCAATCAGCCCACTGGGCGGATTGATTTTACAATTTAACTATTTGCCACGGATTTGCGATCCGTTTTGCAGGAGAACCCACTATGTACACCGTTTGTGCTTTGTACAAATTTGTCACGCTTGAAGATTACCAACAAATCCGTCAACCCCTGTTGGAAAAAATGGAATCCCTCAATATCAAAGGTACTTTGTTACTGGCTCTTGAGGGCATCAATGGCACTGTTTCCGGTACTCAGGAAGCGATTCAGCAGTTACTTGATTATTTAAATGCTGATGCACGGATGAACCCGATTTCCTTCAAGGTGTCATTTGATGAAACCCAGCCATTTCACCGAACTAAGGTCAAACTTAAAAAAGAAATCGTTACCTTGGGCGTAGAGGGCATCGATCCTCGTCGTTCAGTTGGCACCTATGTCAAGCCAAAAGACTGGAATGCGCTGATAAGTGATCCCGAGGTGGTGACGATCGACACCCGTAACGATTATGAAATTGAAATCGGTACCTTTAAACATGCTATCGACCCAGAAACCAAAACGTTTCGCGAGTTCCCTGAGTACGTAGCAAAAAATCTTGATCCCAAAAAGCACAAAAAGGTAGCGATGTTCTGCACAGGCGGGATTCGATGTGAAAAATCTACTGCTTATCTGAAAGAGCAGGGGTTTGAGGAGGTATATCACCTCGAGGGCGGTATTTTACAATATCTTGAAGATGTCCCTCAGGAAGAAAGCTTGTGGGAAGGCGACTGTTTTGTGTTTGATAATCGCGTGGCAGTAAATCATGATTTACAGCGCAGTGAATATGATCAGTGTTATGCATGTCGCTTACCCATTACTGAACATGACAAACAATCTGACTTATTTGAGCCAGGTGTTAGTTGTCCAAAATGTCACGGAACACACTCAGAAGAGCAAATTGCACGCTTCCGTGAGCGAGAGAAACAGGTGCAATTAGCCAAAGCCCGTCAGGAAGAACACGTTGGAAGCGAAGCCCGCAAAGCGATGAAGCGTCGCCGTCAGCAAAAAGGCGCCGAGCGTCGGGCCAGGAGGGCGGCTATGGGTAAAACCAACGTTTAATTGATAAGAGCCTGCAATTGCAGGCTTTTTTTGAGCTATTAACCCAGGTTGCGATTATCCGGAGTCACTCACTCAGTAAAACGCTGACCTTCAATTTTATTGGTTGAATGGGATTTTCAGATAGCGATATAGTTGAACAACCGTTAGCGCACGTAGGAAGGATTCTATGACTACAGCTACACAAACTTTTTTGGTTTTTGGTAATTCAGGAAGCGGTAAGTCGACACTTGCAAGGCGCCTTGCTGAGGCAAAGAGGATTGCCCATCTGGATTTGGATACCGTTGCCTGGGCGAGTTCCAACCCACCACAGCGCCACACGATTGCGACTTCCCAGTCGGCAATCGAAACTTTCGTAAATCGCAATTCAGGCTGGGTTATAGAGGGTTGTTACACTGATCTGCTAACTCTGATGGCACCTCGAACCAGCCATATGATTTATCTCAATTTGTCAGTGCAAGCATGTATCCAAAACGCAAAAAAACGTCCTTGGGAGCCTCATAAATACGCCAGTAAGCAACAACAAGATGACAACCTCAATATGCTGATTGACTGGATAGCGCAATACCCTCAACGGCAAGACAGCTTTTCTCAAGCCGCCCATCAGCATCTTTTTGCTAACTTCAACGGAACCAAATCTGCGCTTGTCAGTAATCAAGCTGCTGACGATTTTCTTCTTAGTGCCGAGCAACAAGATTGATGTTTTGCTTGATTTCTGGTGTCTCATCCCCAGTGTAGTGAGTAATGACAATCAGGAACTTTTGCCATGGAACCGAATATTGCGCTGCGTAAGGCTGACAGGTTAGCGACACTGCTCGATACTGCAATCACCCTCCCGGTTATCAATATTAAAGTGGGTCTCGACTTTCTTATTGGTCTAATACCCGTATTAGGTGATACCGCTATGCTGTTGATTTCCCTCCGAATCGTACAATTAGCGCATAAAGCCGGGGTGGGGAAAAAATATCGTAATAAAATGCTGCGTAATAGTTTGCTCGACTTTGGTTTAGGTTTTATACCCGTCGTTGGTGACCTGTTTGACCTTTTCTTTAAAGCCAATAAACGCAACGTAGCGATTATGCGCAGGGCGTTAAAAGAGCAGGGAAGGATCACTTAGCTGCTTTTTTCGGCAGTTAAACATCACACCCGTAGACGCCAAGCAGCTTAACGGGTAACGTGGCAGATATCAGTTAATAGGAGTTAAGCATGTCAGCAGACAGTTTGAGCAAAGAGAAGGTCGAAGAAATCCGCAATGAATTTGAATTTTTTGACCGTGATGGTAATGGTCGAATTGACCTGGTGGAGTTTATTGAATTGCTAACGGTGCTGGCCCCGAAAACCAAAGCTAGTAAGGTTGAAGAGGCGTTCAGAGAGCTTGATGAAAATGATGACGGCTTCATCGACTTTGAGGAGTTTTTGGAGTGGTGGCAAACCTGTTGGTTAGAATTTTAAAATAGGCGCGATTCAGCGCCTTTTTTTTCACTTGTTGACGCTGATATGTCTTGTTAGTCTCGTCTCTAAGAGACTAAAAAAAGAATAAAAATATGATACTCCAAGCATTAATAACGGGTCTGATACTTTTCTTTGTCTACCGCATTCTGGCTAAAACCGATGCTGCAACAACCGAAATCGAAGGTGAGATATCTTGGTGGATGTGTGTTGTGATCGTGTTTATCGGATTGTTCATGGTCGACATGGTTAATATCGCGGCTGCATCCTTCTTATTTCCAGGTTGGGTCGAGTTGCTCCTAGCATTGGGAATATTATTTATTTTCCCCTTTATCGTATTCAATCAGTTGATGAGTTTTTCCGCTGCTAAAGCACTTAAATACAGTGGATTTGTCATACCTATGGTGGTGCTGACTCAATTTTTCGTGTTCGTGGTCGGAAGTGGCATTCAAGGCATGCCTAGGTAGTACGCAAAAAAAAAAGCCTGGCTCAAAGGCCAGGCTGTAACTTTGAGGTTGTTAATCAAGCACCTAGTGCCGTACGCGCGTCGGTGTAGGTCAAACCTAATTGCTGCCCAAGGGCATCCACTACGGCTTTATAAGTGACTTTGCCTTCATGTACGTTCAGACCATTGAGTAGATGGGCATCATCTAGCATCGCCTGTTTAGGGCCTTTGTTAGCTAGTGCTAAACCAAACGGCAAGGTTGCATTATTCAACGCCATTGTTGATGTGCGGGCCACACCACCAGGCATGTTTGCCACACAGTAATGAACAACATCATCAACGACGTAAACCGGGTCTTGGTGAGTGGTGGCTTTAGACGTTTCAAAGCAACCGCCTTGGTCGATGGCAACATCCACCACAACAGACCCTTCTTTCATGTTGCGAATATGTTCGCGGGTCAGTAATTTCGGTGCAGCAGCACCCGGAATCAATACCGCGCCAACCACAACGTCTGCGTTAGATGAGTAGTGCTCGATGGCGTCGACGGTTGAGTAAACAGTTTTAACCTGACCACGGAAAATGTCGTCTAACTGACGTAAACGAGGCAATGAGCGATCAAGGATAGTGACGTCAGCACCAAGGCCTAATGCCATTTTGGCTGCATTTGTACCTACCACGCCACCACCAATAACCAGTACTTTACCGGGTGCAACACCAGGAACACCACCGAGTAAGGTGCCACTACCACCATGGGCTTTTTCCAGATAATGGGCTCCAGCTTGAATCGACATGCGGCCAGCAACTTCACTCATTGGTGCAAGTAATGGCAAGCCATTGTGGGCATCGGTAACCGTTTCATACGCGATACAGGTCGCACCAGAGGCAATTAATAGCTCGGTCTGAACTGGATCCGGCGCCAAATGCAGGTAGGTATATAGGGTCTGACCCTTGCTAAGCATCTTACACTCATTGGGCTGAGGCTCTTTTACCTTTACGATCATTTCTGCTTCTGCAAAAATTTGCTCAGGTGTGGCAATAATACGTGCACCCGCAGCTTCGTATTGCTCATCAGTAAATCCAATGGCTGCGCCGCCATTTTGCTCGACCATCACGCTATGGCCGTGGGTCACAAACTCTTTTACCGCTGCAGGCGTCAGACCGATGCGGTACTCATGATTTTTAATTTCTTTTGGTACACCGATTAACATAAACTTCCCCGAAATAATGTTGCTACAGAATAAAGGCCAGAGTATACGCAAGGATTGGCAGATAATTGTTTTTTATTATTGATATATGCGGTATATAATTCTGCGCATGTTTGATTTGGTAGATATTTATAATGCTGGTAAAGACGCCCAAACACTTAGACAGGATAGATAGAAACATCCTTAACGAACTCCAAAAAGATGGACGTCTGTCCAATATAGAATTGTCGAAGCGGGTAGGGCTTAGTGCAACACCTTGTCTGGAAAGAGTGCGGCGTTTAGAGCAACAGGGCTTCATCAAAGGTTATCGCGCAATATTGGATCCCAATCAATTGGGTGCGTCAATGCTGGTATTTGTAGAAATCACCCTTAATCGCGAACCTGATATTTTTGATAAGTTTGCACAGGCAGTGAGCTTGCAAGACGAGATTCAGGAATGTCACCTAGTCTCAGGTAACTTCGACTTCTTACTCAAAGCCCGGGTAGCTGACATGTCTTCATACCGGAAATTACTCGGTGACACCTTACTTAAGTTGCCCGGAATCAGTGAGTCGCGCTCTTATGTGGTGATGCAGGAATATAAACATCACGACAAAATTCGTATCAACCTGAAATAACGCTGAATCATCAGGCTTTTGGGTAGGCATAGACTGGCTCAACTGGTATCTTATGGGTTGATTGGTAGTAAAAAGATAACGATAAATTTTTATGGCGCGATTGACAGGTATCCAACGGATTTTGGAAGTAGGCATGATTTTATCCAGTGCCTTCGCCATCTTTCTTCTTCTGGCCATTTTCACCTTTGACCCGGCAGATCCTAGTTGGAGTCAAACAGGTCAAAGCGGTAACGTACAAAACGCAGCAGGGGCAGCGGGTGCGTGGGTTGCTGATATTATGCAATTTTCATTCGGCTATATCGCCTGGACTTTCCCTTTCTTATCGGCGTTTGTCGGTTGGTTTTTATTCAAACAAATTAAATCGGTATTGGATTTAGACTACCTGACAATTTCATTGCGCCTGGTAGGCATTATTGTGTTGCTGCTGGGTAGCTGTGGGATTGCCAGCCTGAATATCGATGACTTTCACTTTCCTGCCGGAGGCTTTGTCGGCGATGTGCTTTCAAGCACACTATTGCCGGTGTTTAATACTGCAGGGACTAACCTCTTCTTACTGGTATTATTTACAACCGGTTTCACTTTGTTGACCGGTATTTCATGGATAAGCATCGTTGATAGCGTTGGCGCATGGGTAATCCGTGGCTCGAAAGCGGCGTATCAAGCACCCCAGCGTATTGGCGGGATCAATCTTCCACGTTTGCCGAACAAGCAAAAAGCGCAATCTATAGAAGCGTCTGAAAGTGGCGCTGGCGATGAGTTAGATATTACTGCGGTGCGTATGGAACCCCTTAGTGAAGAACCGTCCGGGTCAGGGCCAAGTCGCAAAGAGCCTAAACTATCGCCCTTGGATGAGCAGGCAGACGCGCCACCATTTGATATAGATGAGCCTGCAATCAAGCGCGCTAAGCCGAAAATTGTGCGTCAAAAAACACCTGAACCGGTGGCTGAACCTGAGCCACAAATGAGTGAAGAGGAACTCGCGGCATACAGGGCGTCCTCGCCAATGCCGACCCTTGAGTTACTGGATCGTGCAGACAAAATTGAAAACCCGATTTCCGAAGAGGAGTTGGAAGCTGTATCACGCCTGGTCGAAGAGAAATTAGCAGATTTCAATATCGAAGCGCAGGTGGTGGGTGTCTATCCTGGCCCAGTGGTTACCCGTTTTGAACTGGATTTGGCGCCGGGTGTCAAGGTCAGCAAGATAACTGGATTATCAAAGGATTTGGCCCGCGCCTTATCGGCAATCTCAGTGCGGGTCGTAGAGGTGATACCTGGTAAGTCGGTAATTGGACTTGAGTTGCCGAATAAGCATCGCGAAATGGTGCGTTTATCAGAGGTTATTAGCAGCAATAAGTTTTCCGAATCACAATCCGCGCTCACCATGGTGCTGGGTAAAGATATCGGTGGTAAGCCTGTGGTGGTTGATTTAGCTAAGATGCCACATTTGCTCGTTGCGGGTACAACGGGTTCAGGTAAGTCTGTTGGCGTTAACGTGATGATTTTAAGCCTGTTGTATAAATCAACCCCTGAAGATGTGCGCTTAATCATGATTGACCCCAAAATGCTGGAGTTGTCAGTTTACGAAGGGATCCCACATCTATTGGCTGAAGTCGTTACCGACATGAAGGAAGCGGCCAATGCACTGCGTTGGTGTGTCGGAGAAATGGAACGTCGCTACCGTCTGATGTCCGCCTTGGGCGTACGGAATTTAAAAGGGTACAACGCCAAAGTCTTGCAAGCCATCGAAGACGGTCAACCAATTAAAGATCCGCTTTGGCGCAGCGAAGAATCCATGGAAGAAGTGGCGCCGGACTTAGAAAAGCTACCTGCAATCGTAGTGGTGGTAGATGAATTTGCTGACATGATGATGATTGTCGGTAAAAAGGTTGAGGAACTGATCGCCCGAATCGCTCAAAAAGCACGAGCAGCAGGTATCCATCTGGTGCTGGCAACCCAACGTCCTTCCGTGGATGTGATTACCGGCTTAATTAAAGCCAATATTCCGACCCGCATTGCGTTTCAGGTGTCATCTAAAATCGACAGCCGGACCATTTTAGATCAACAGGGTGCCGAAGCCTTATTAGGGCAGGGTGACATGTTGTACATGCCGCCGGGAACTAGCGTGCCTACCCGTGTTCACGGTGCATTCGTCGATGATCATGAAGTTCACGCTGTTGTTGATGACTGGAAAAAACGTGGCTCACCCCAATACATTGATGAAATTTTAAATGGTGAAGCAACCGCCGATGTGCTGCTGCCCGGCGAAACAGCCGAAGGCGATGACGCAGAATCAGACGCACTTTACGATGAAGCTGTGGCATTTGTGACCAAAGGTCGCAAAGTGTCGGTGTCATTGGTACAGCGACAATTCCGCATAGGCTATAACCGTGCAGCACGAATTGTCGAACAAATGGAACAATCTGGTGTCGTATCTGCACCTGGCCATAATGGCGCAAGAGAAGTATTAGCACCGCCCCCGGTGTGAGGAGATTATCATGCGAATGATGCTAGCAACCTTAATGTTGATATCACCATTGAGCTTTGCCGCCGATATTAAGCAAGAACTACAAACCCAGTTGGCAACCTTGAAGAGTTTTCAGGCCGACTTTAAACAGCGCGTGGTCGATGCACAGGATAACGTGCTTCAGCAAAGCGCGGGTAAGCTCTACGTACAACAACCCAATCAATTGCGCTGGGAAGTAACAGCACCGGACGAAACCACGTTAATTGCCGATGGTTCCAGCCTTTGGCTGATCGATCCCTTCGCTGAGCAAGTGACTGCGATGTCGCAAAACCAAGCAGTAGATAACAACCCTATCGTACTGCTGACGGATCCGACAAGCGATGCGTGGTCATCATTCACTTACAGCGGCGAGTTGGGCCATTACACCGTGACCTCTACCAATGAACAGAGTCAGATACAATCATTGACCTTTAAGTTTGATAATAACCTGTTGACGGGCCTGACAATTATCGACCGACAACAGCAACGCAGTGAATTATCCTTTAGCGCACAAGTGGTTAATCTTGAATTAGACAACGACCTGTTTATTTTTAGCTTACCTGAGGACTTTGAACTGGATGACCAGCGAACAACTTCCGGGCTTTGAATCCTCAGTCAACCCCTACGCACCGTTGGCGGCGCGGATGCGCCCCCGGACCTTACAAGATTATTTCGGTCAGCGACACGTTTTAGCCAAGGGCAAGCCTTTGTATCAGGCGATTTCGGACGGCAGGGCGCATTCGATGATCCTGTGGGGACCACCGGGAACAGGAAAAACGACCCTGGCCGAGATTGTAGCTAAGCATTCAAAGGCCCATTTAGAGCGGATTTCCGCTGTTACATCTGGCGTCAAAGAAATACGTAGTGCCATTGAAAACGCCAAATTTCATGCTGAATCCCGTGGCCGTCAGACAATTCTGTTCGTTGACGAAGTGCATCGGTTCAATAAGGCTCAACAAGATGCGTTTTTACCCTTTATTGAGGACGGGACGGTCACCTTTATTGGTGCAACCACGGAAAACCCCTCCTTTGAACTGAATAACGCTTTGTTGTCCCGTTGCAGGGTGTATTTATTAAAAAGCCTGGATGAAGAAGATTTAACCAATATCCTCCAAAGTGCACTCACTGATACTGACCGGGGTCTTGGCAAGCCCGTCGATGCAGTTACCCCGGAGGCAGAAAAATTACTGGTTGCCTTATGTGGGGGTGATGCGCGCAAACTGCTTAATTTTTTGGAAATCACTGCTGATTTCGCTGAAACCCGTATTGATGTTGATGCAGTCAAAGAAGCGGTTGGTGACAAGGTGGCGCAATTCGATAAGGGCGGCGACCATTTTTACGATATGTTGTCAGCATTACACAAGTCAGTCAGGGGCTCTTCGCCAGATGCTGCTGTGTATTGGTATGCGCGAATCCTGCAAGGTGGTGGAGATCCTTTAGTGGTCGCCCGGCGTTTACTTGCCATTGCCAGTGAAGATATTGGTAACGCCGATCCTCGCGCTCTACAAGTGACACTGAATGCCTGGGATATCTTTCAGCGTGTAGGGCCGGCAGAAGGTGAACGTGCGATTGCTCAGGCATTGATTTATTGTGCTGCAGCGGCAAAAAGTAACGCAGTTTATCAGGCCTTTAATCAGGCGCGCCAAGACGCTGCCAGTTTGCCCGATTATGAGGTGCCCCTGCACCTTAGAAATGCTCCCACCAAACTCATGAAAGAAATGGGCCACGGTGATGGATACCGCTATGCACACAATGAACCGGGCGCGTTTGCCGCCGGTGAAGTGTATTTACCCAAAGCGCTGCAAAACAAATCATATTACCAACCAAACGATCGCGGTTTAGAAAAACAGATTAAAGCAAAGCTAGACTATCTGGATAGTTTAAATCA
>CAXQZJ010000011.1:0-4805 GCA_964228145.1 Alteromonadaceae bacterium
CTATCCTGATCGATTCAGGTTTTTTTAAATTTCGTGTAGACACTCAGATATCTACAGTGTTTAAAAATGCGAGCCTGCTCTACAGCGCAGAACCTTTTACAAATCAATCGTTTGATTTTTGGGTCGAAGTCAATCAGATAAAGAACTTTCGGCGATTTTTCCGCCCCCAAGTCAATTTCCGTTGCGATAACGCAGCCCCCTTTCTCCCTTTGCCACTAGACCAGGCCTATCCGCTGTTGGAATGGGGAATGAACTGGTGTATCACCGCCCATGAGTGCAACTTCCTTGTCATACACGCTGCTGTACTCGCGAAAGATGACAAGGCAATTGTTTTCCCTGCTCCACCAGGTTCCGGGAAAAGTACCCTTACGGCTATTTTGGCTTACAGTGGCTGGCGTTTGTTGTCAGACGAGCTTACGATTATTGATCCGAAGACGCTGGAAATAATCCCTTGTCTACGCCCGATTTGCTTGAAGAATTCCTCAATCGAGATCATCAAAAACCAATTTCCCGATGTAGTAGCTACCGAAGCAGTTCACGATACGACAAAAGGAAGCGTCGCACATTTTGCTCCTCCAAAAACAAGCTTGACGCACCGCAATCGAAGAGCTGAAATTGCAGCAATTGTCTATCCTCGTTTTTCACCTGATACTGCACTAGATGTTGTCAAACTCAGTTCGTTAACCGCATTTGACCATCTTGTCACCAATGGCTTCAACCACAACCTTCTGCAACGAAAAGGCTTTGACGTTCTATCCAATTGCGCTAGCAAATTGCCCTCGTTTTATATGGAATACTGCGATCAACAGAAGGCAGACGAATTCCTGAGCGACTTAGTGTCATGATACGTAATTCGATTCAAGACTTTTACATACTGATATCGGCCCCTACCCATCAATTGGTTCAGCGTGTGAATTGGTCTGAGCAAATTAGCCTTGGACGGGCTAATAACCTGCTCGGTAGAATGTGTTTCCTACTTCAACGAGCAAATCTAATTCAAGAAGTTCCCGCGTTTGCCCGGCATCATCTGACCTCTGCGTTCCAGTTATATGTCTGTCACCAAAATCAGGTTGATTTCGAGTTAGCGACCCTGCGCTCAATTTGCAATCAATATAATATTCCGATGCCTTTACTGCTTAAGGGAGCGGCATATCAGCAACTAGGTAATATCGCCGGTGAAGGTCGCTTATTTTCCGATTTAGATTTGTTGACAGGCAAAAAACACCTTGATGAACTGGAAGCCAGATTGATGGCGCACCAGTGGATAACTTTAAAAGCCTCAGATTACGACCAAAAATACTATCGGGAATGGGCGCACGAAATACCACCTCTACAACATATAGAGAGAGGGACAACCTTAGACATACACCATAATCTTCTACCTCCAATATCTGGCAAAGCACCTATCATTGAGCGGTTTATTCACAACCCGACTGTAACTCACTCTGGGTTTGAAACCCTGAGACCGGCAGCCTTGTGCCTGCACAGTATCATTCATTTGCTATTCGAAGAGGATTATTCAAAGGGATGCCGAGACCTCAATGATTTGCATTTCCTATTTACCGAAAACGGGGACTCAGCGGGCTTTTGGGAAGACTTTGTCGAGTTAACATCCCTCAGCGGCTACTCCCATGAAGTGTCCATTGTGTTTCGATTTCTTAGACGTCACTATGCGACAAAGATTCCAGAAGATGTGGCATCACAGTTTACGCTTCGCACGGGCTTTTTATCCTTTTCATGGCTTGTAGATTTCCTTTTTGAACGGGCTTTTCGTCCCCGACATTTGGCTTTAAAAGGAAAAAACCAAACATTTAGCGATGTTTGTTTACTCATCAGGGGACATTTTAAAAAGATGCCAATTAAGGTGTTATGCAAACATGTGCTGCACAAGATCTCGATAGGGTTGAAGAAAACAAATCAGAAAAGCACAACTGATTGACTCAACAACAGGTTTTTCTTTATCTACTCTCGGTAAAATGGCAAAGTCACCAATAAAAAAGGCGGGCTCATGATCAGTTCAATAGGCTACATATTAAGTGCGGTTGGCTTTACGCTATTGTCCCTGCTGATTCTCTCAACCCCATCTAGTGGTTTACCCAAGCGCTTACTGCAAGTTGCTGTGTTGGCAAACTTGCTCTTCAGCGGCTTTGTGGCGTTCTGCGCCCTGAACGATCAACTTAGCTCGTTAATTTTTACCTTTGAGAATCTGCGGAATTTCGCTTGGATCCTTTTTCTGCTTTCTTGTGTTCAACAGAATTCACTGGCTTCCTTCTGGCGCTCTTTACTTAAACCAGGCTCCATGGCGATTTTGGCAGTGCCACTCGCTGCGCTGGTCATGTCCCTGTCACCCGTGACATTCGTGGCAGATAAAGTTGGCTGGCTGTATCTGACTCACACTCTGATTAACCTCGAAATATTAATCCTGCTGGAGACTTTTTATCGTCAGTCTGCCGACCAGCGCTGGTCTTATAAACCGCTGATTGTGGCGTTAGGCAGTGTGGCAATCTTTGACTTTGTTTTGTATTCGCAGGCCAGCATGGTCAATTTAATTGATCCTATGTTGTGGACAGCAAGAGGTTATGTTTACGCCATCAGTATTCCTTTCCTTATCGTTGCAATCCGGCGTATTCAACAGTGGGGAATCGATATTTTTATTTCCCGTGAAATCGTGACCAGTAGTTCACTCGTGATTGTTGCTGGCGGCTATCTGTTGCTTATGTCCGTAGCTGGCTACGCGATTAAATTTATTGGTGGGGAATGGTCGTCTGTCCTACAGATTGTGTTTTTCTTTCTCGCCCTGACGCTACTTGCAGCGTTACTGTTGTCTAATGATTTCCGGACCCGTATAAAAGTTTTTGTCACTAAGCACTTTTTTGCTAATCAGTATGATTATCGTGTTGAGTGGTTAAATTTAACCCGTGAACTTGAAGAAGGTGCCCGGGCTGATAAAGATACCTATCAGGTTGCACTCAGGGCGATGGCAAGTAGTGTCGGAGTGATCCGTGGTCAACTAATTAAGTATCAGAATAACGAGCTGATTCAGGTCGCCAGTATGGACGACAATAATGCGACTACCCAAGATTTTGCTTTACTGGGAACCCTACTCCCAACTATTCACGACAAGCATTGGATTATTGACCTTTATCAATTACGAACTCGCCCTTTTGACTACGAAGGGATTAAAGTCAGCATGGCGCAACTCAACGCCTGCAGTTTCGACCTTATCCTGCCGATTTTTCAACAAGATAACTTATGGGGCGTGGCACTGCTCAATGACAAAGACAACAAACGTCCTTCGCTAAATTGGGAACTACGCGATTACCTTACCGTAGTGTCGGCGCAGGTGGGCAGCTATTTATTTCAATATGAAGCCAGCCGCCAGTTAGCAGAAAATGCTCAATTTGCCGCCTTCAGCCGTATGTCAGCGTTTGTTGTCCATGATCTTAAAAACGTACTGGCACAAATTGACCTCATTCTGAGCAATGCTGATCAGCATAGGGACAACCCCGAATTTATCGATGATACCTTTGAGACATTGCAGCATACCAAAAGCCGTATGGATAAAATGCTGAGACAACTTACTGAAAAGCAGGAAGAAACTGCATCCAGCATCTCGCAGTTTTCGGTTTGTGACACCATTGATGAAGTGATTAATCGTCGTTGTCAGTTACTTCATCCGTTACCCGTGGTAGATTATCAATATCAAACTGAGCTCACTATGGATGCAGACCGTTTCGCTAACGTTATGTATCACTTAATCAGTAACGCTCAACAAGCCACACCTGACGATGGACAGGTAACGGTAGTGACGCGACAAGGCTCTTTACCCAAAACTCTGTGTATCGATATTGTTGATACCGGTTGCGGCATGACGGAAGAATTTATACACAATCGGTTATTTAAGCCGTTTGACAGCACCAAAGGTAACGCGGGTATGGGTATTGGTGCTTACGATGCAAAACATTTTGTAGAAAAAGCGGGTGGAAAACTCGATGTAATCAGTGAGGTTGGTGAAGGAACCACGTTCACACTGACCTTTCCGATATAACAATACGGAAGACGTACCTTATGGAAACGCTGTTAGTCGTTGATGACGATCTCGGAATTCAGAAACAATTAAAATGGAGTTTTAGCGGTTATAACGTGGTATTTGCCGACGACAGAGAAAGTGCAATCGCGCAACTACGTCGACACGAACCTAAGGTTGTAACTCTGGATCTTGGCTTGCCGCCTGATCCGGCCAATGCCTCCGAAGGACTTAAAACCTTAGAAGAAATTCTGAATCTGGCTCCTCAGACTAAAGTGATTGTCGTCACCGGCAATAACGACCGTGATAATGCCCTGCAGGCAGTGTCTCTTGGCGCCTATGACTTTTATCAAAAGCCCATCGATTCTGACACGATCAAAATCATCGTTCAGCGAGCCCTGAATCTTGCCAACCTTGAACAAGAAAACCGCAAATTAGCGATGTCGGCTCCAGCTCTGGGTAAGATTATCGGCAACAGTGAGTCGATTCAAAAAGCCAGCCGGATGGCAGAAAAGATTGCTCGTACTGACATATCCACCTTATTGCTTGGCGAGAGTGGTACAGGTAAAGAAGTGTTTGCCCGCAGTATTCATGATCACAGCAATCGCCGTAATAAACCGTTTGTGGCGATCAACTGTGCCTCAATCCCTGAAAACCTGCTGGAAAGTGAACTGTTTGGCTATGAGCGGGGTGCCTTTACCGGTGCCAACAAAACCACCAAAGGCAAAATCGAACACGCGCAAGGCGGCACGCTGTTCCTCGATGAAATCGGCGATAT
>CAXQZJ010000012.1:0-23193 GCA_964228145.1 Alteromonadaceae bacterium
CCCCTTTCGCCGCTTTGATTAAGTCAATAAAGTGATCAAACAAGGGCGCAGCGTCTCTTGGACCCGGACTGGCCTCCGGATGGCCCTGGAAACTGAAGGCCGGTTTATCAGTACGATGAATTCCCTGCAGCGATTTATCGAATAAGGACACATGCGTTGTCTTTAGATTGTCAGGCAATGAATCTTCATCAACGGCAAAACCATGGTTTTGGCTTGTTATCATTACTACGCCACGTTCCAGGTCTTTCACCGGATGGTTGGCGCCGTGATGGCCGAATTTCATTTTTATCGTTTTAGCGCCGCTGGCTAACGCCAATAACTGGTGACCCAAACAGATACCAAAAACAGGTACATTTTGCTCCAGAATTTCTTTAATCGCGGCAATCGCATAATCACAAGGCTCAGGGTCACCCGGACCGTTACTCAAGAATACGCCATCAGGATTTAACGCCAGTACCTCGTGCGCAGGCGTCTGCGCCGGCACCACCGTTAATCTGCATCCGCGCTCCACCAGCATCCGCAAAATGTTGTGCTTTGCACCATAATCGTAGGCGACCACATGATATGGCAGGTCGGCAACCTTTTCACGATAGCCTTCACCTAACATCCAGGTGCTGTCGGTCCACTGATACTGCGTTTTACAGCTAACTACCTTGGCTAAATCCATGCCCTTTAAGCCTGGAAAGCCATTCGCCAGCTCACGGGCTTTATCGATATCAGACTCGCCCACCATAATGCAGCCGTTTTGTGCACCCTTTTCGCGCAAAATACGGGTCAAGCGACGTGTATCGATATCCGCGATACCCACGATGTTATTTGCTTGTAAATAGTCTGTGAGGGATTGTTCAGAGCGAAAGTTGCTGACGACCAAAGGAAGGTCTCGGATAACCAGGCCTTTGGCCCAGATTTGATTTGATTCTTTGTCTTCGCTATTGGTGCCGGTGTTCCCAATATGGGGATACGTGAGGGTGATGATTTGTTCTGCGTATGATGGATCGGTGAGAATTTCCTGATAGCCGGTCATGGATGTATTAAAAACAACTTCCCCAACCGATATGCCATCAGCGCCTATCGAAGTGCCTTGAAAAACGGAGCCATCTTCAAGGACTAAAAGGGCAGATTTGGACAAACCAACCTCCTGATTCTTAAGGGCCAGATTTTATCTACAAAAAACGGGCGTAAATGATTGATTTACATCCCGTTCACAGCTTTGTAGCGACGATTTAATTTGCGATTTCTAACTCGAGGCAAATTCTGAATAGTGTATAGCAAGTAACCGGTTTCGTCTAGATTAAATTGACAAAACTTAGAAAAAGCGGCTTTTGATAACAATTCGCATCACAAAGCCTGAAAACACACTATTAACTCCTCAAATTCAGGACGTTTTGCATGGAATATAAACCCGCAGGCCGCTCGGCTAGCCATTGTGCTGCCCTTACTGCACCATTAGCAAAGGTCGCCCGGCTAGAGGCTTTATGGGTCAGTTCGAGGCGTTCGCCCAAATCTGCAAATAATACGGTATGCTCGCCAACAACGTCACCTGCACGCAAGGTGGCGAAGCCAATGGTGTTGGCAGGACGCTCACCGGTGTGGCCGTGCCGGGCATACACACCTTGTTCGGGTAACGACCACCCCAGTTCGTCGGCGATCGCCTCGCCCAGCGCTAACGCCGTGCCTGATGGCGCGTCTTGCTTAAATCTGTGGTGGGTTTCAGAAATCTCGATATCAGCTTTCGGGGCGAGCACACTGGCAGCTTGTCGCACCAGCGACAGCAACAAATTTACTCCTACTGAGTAATTAGCGGCAAATACCACCGGAATTTCCTCAGCAGCCTGATCGATAAGGGTCAGCTGCGCTTCGTTAAGCCCCGTGGTGCCTATCACGATAGGCTTATTATGCCGCCGACACCAGGCTAAATTAGCGCTCAACGCCGCCGGTAAGGTGAAATCAATCATGACATCTACTTTGCCGGCGGTGTCGTCAGACAAACCGCTAACAGCAACGCCTTTTTGACCGACTCCAGCGAGTTCACCGACGTCCATACCTAGCAACGATGAGTCTGCTCTAACCAGCGCCGCCCCGAGCGTGGCGTCATCCGCACTTTCAAGCGCTTCAATTAGCACCCGCCCCATTCGCCCATTTGCCCCTAAAATTCCAACTCGCATGTTTGTTCTCTGACTCTGTGAATGAGGTTGAGTGTGCCAAAAAAGTAAAAAAAAATCTGCCCGAAAGCAGATTTAATCACCATAAGCTATATCTTTTCAGTGGTTATGGGGCGCGTGATAGACACCATCACTACCATGTTCAATGAAACCCTGATGCACCATATCAGTTAAAAACGGGTCGGTATGGTCGTCACCAATATCAGCAAAATCTGTCGTTTGATAGCTTTCAAGTTCGCGCTTGTATCGGGTCACTTTGGCTTGATCATATTCCACGTCAACCAATTTCCAGCGAATTTGACGCGCACCTTGTTGCTTTATGAAGTACTTCACTAAATGACTGCCCGCCATCCAGCTCAATTCGACTTGCTCCCCGTCAACCACTCCCTGATAAGTCTCCACTGTGTCACACTCCAAGGTTTCGCTATGGACCTTGGTCAATTGTGCTAATAATGCCGGCTCAACGAGTTGATATCTCATCGCCCATGAAAGCGGTCGTTTTCCCTGAATCGTTTCACCAGGTGCATACTCTATCGCGCGATGGAAGTGCTCAAAATATCGGGTTTTCTTCAAGCGGCCATGGGCGGTTCGCAACCAAGTCTCTGTTATTTTTTGCTTAGGGTACTGATGCGCTACCCATTGACCATGCCGTGACAACACCAGTTGACTGGTTGAGTTTTTTTTATCTGACAAGGTAATTTCATATGTTGCCTGCAAAGTATCCATGTCAGGACACGCAGCGAGCAGCAGACCGCTGTACCACCCCATGATTAATATAAATAATTTCATGCACATCTCTCAAACAGGGCACACCGGGCAACCAGTGTGCCCCTGCTACTAATCGTTAATCGCTGCCATGGACACTGCGTTTTCTTCCGCCTTTTGAACTAAATCAGCTGCATAGTTCATCAAGTGGAAAATCATGCTTTGTTCATGGGTTCCATTTGCCAACCAGGCTCCGGGCCCACTGGCATGAATACTGACATCTTCACCAGAGTGGGTTTCAGAAGAAAGCGGGATCAACGCCTCCTGATGATAGCCAGCAGTGGTTGTGTCAACATCAGTTAAATCCTTGCGACCCGTGTCTGGCTGACCATTGTTGGTGACATAAGACGCATCCGAATTGGTCACATCCGCCAGATTTCGATAGCCCAGACCATTGGCATAACCCAAGGTAGTATAAGGCATCCCATCTGCAGCCAGTGCAGGCTCCTCGGCACCAACGTTAACAACTTTACCCAGAATAGGGTTGCCCCGTTTGGGATAACCGGCAATGGTAAAGACATGACCGTGGTCCGCCGTCACCAAGATCAAGGTTTCCTGTGGATCCGTCATGTCGACCGCAGCTTGTATGGCATCAGCGAATGCAATCGTGTCCTGCAATGCACCATAAGCGTTGCCAGCATGATGAGCGTGATCAATGCGACCAGACTCCACCATAAGGAAAAATCCATTTTCATTCTGAGCGAGAATATCGATGGCTTTGGAGGTCATTTCAGTGATCGAAGGTTCGCCCGCAATATCGTTTCCGCGATCTGCTTCGTATTGCATGTGAGACTCGTTAAATAAGCCAAACACCCGCTCTGCAGAGGCCGGTATTGCATCAAACCCCGCTTGATCCTCAACGTAAATCCCCCCCGCGTAGGCGTCCTGCCAAAGCTGAGTTAGATCAAGATTATCGGTACGGTCGCCCTCAACCTCACTGGCTGCATCGGCAGAGTTAAATGCTGCGTCTTTGGGTAAAAAGTGTCGACGGCCACCACCAAACGCGACTTCAATGCCGTTGATCGTATCGGCATAGGCAGGAAAGCGTTGTTCTAACAGCGGTTCAAAATTAACCAGTTGATAGGCAATATCCAAACATTCTGTACCTTGCGGCATATCGGAAATGTCTTCCCAATTCCGATCGGCCGACTTCGCATAGGTTGCCGCCGGTGTTGCATGGGTTATCCGCGCGGTTGACACGATACCGGTTGACTTACCAGCCAATTCTGCGAGTTCTAATGCCGTTACAAGCTCATTACCCGCTACCGTACTGCAATCACCTCTTTCGATATCTGCATCAACGCCAATAACCCCTACATCAGTTTTTACACCGGACATCATGGCAGTCATCGTGCCTGCTGAGTCAGGCGTTTGTGCATCCACGTTATAGGTTTTCGATAAGCCCGCAAACGGAAATCGCTCGAAACTTAGCTGGTGTTCCTCGCCGGCTTTACCTTGCATCTGACCTTCAAGAATGCGTGCAGCGGTAATGGTAGAAATCCCCATCCCATCTCCCACAAACAAGATCACGTTCTTCGCTTTGCCCTGACCCGGGCCCATCGCAGCAGCGCCCTTCGGAGAAGCAACTTGTGTTGCACTGATCCAGGTTTCCTTATTGGCCGACACCTGCTGACTCGCGCGTTGGAACCAACTGTTGTCTAACGAGGTTCGTAGCTGACTGGCCGCAACTTCTGTGTTACCCGGCGAGCAAACGTATTCGCTTGCGTCAATTTCAGCATCTTGCAATTCACCATCATTATTGTCATCCTGCCCTGAATCAATCTGTACGCCGCCATTGGGGCAGTTGCTGTCGCCAACATCCAGTCGAGTCTGAAGCACAAGGCTGTTAAGACCATCATTGCCGTCTATTCCATCAGCACCATCGCTACCATTAACACCATCATCACCGTCACATGCAACCAGGGTTAACATGGCGGTCGCGATCAAAGAATACTTAAACAGTTTCATTACCTTTTCTCCCTATTCTTTCACTAATCCAAGTGCCTGATTAATCAAGTGAAAGACCATATTTTGTTCCATAACCCCTTGCGCAAGCTGAGCGCCTGGTCCCATTGCGTGCAGACTGATGTCTTCCCCTGAGTGAGTCTCAGAGCCCAATGGCACTAAGGCCTCCTGATGGAAGCCACTGCTTTGCGTGTCAACTAGAGTTAAGTCATGGCGTCCAGCCTGATTGTCCATGCCATAGGCCGCGTCGGCGTCGGTTTCATCGCCCAGAGCCTGGAATCCCAGGCCATTAGTGTAACCAAGGGTTGTGTATGGCAAACCATCAGCAGCTGTTGCAGGTTGCTCCGCCCCTACGTTTACAACCTTGCCCAAAATGGGGTTACCCCGCTTTGGGTAGCCAGCAATAGTAAATACGTGACCATGGTCAGCAGTAACTAAAATAAGCGTGTCTTCTGGGTTAGTTTGCTCGACGGCCATTTTTACCGCTTTGGCAAATTCAATGGTGTCTGTTAGCGCGTTGTACGCACTACCTGCGTGGTGACCATGATCAATACGACCAGATTCGACCATTAAGAAGTAACCACGCGGGTTGTTATCCAGCACATCAATGGCAGCAGACGTCATTTGGGATAGCGACGGCTCGCCAGCAATATCATTGCTTCTGTCAGCTTCATATTGCATATGGGACTCGTTAAACAGTGCCAGCACTTGCTTGGTCGTATCCAAATCAAGCGCATCAAAACCTGCTTGATCGAAGATATACTCACCATCGGGGTAGTTAGCACGCCACTCTGCGGTTAGATCCCGGGAATCAGTACGATCACCTTCCACTTCGCTCGCGGCATCTGCCGAGTTAAACGCTGCATCCTTGGGTAAAAAGTGACGTCGGCCACCGCCCATCATGACTTCGATACCGTCAACATCAATACCGGTATAACGATCTTCCAGCAGGGATTCGAAGTGAATTAACTGATCTGCAATGTCCTTACAACCTGCCGCTAACGCTTCTGCCGGCATATCAGAGTTATCTTCCCAATTTCTGTCCGCAGACTTTGCGTACGTTGCGGCTGGTGTCGCATGGGTAATGCGCGCAGTTGAAACAATCCCTGTCGATAAACCCTTTATCTCAGCTAACTCGAGGGCTGTTATGACTTCGTTACCCATCACGGTTGCACAATCACCACGCTCTACGTCTTCATCGACACCGATGACGCCGACATCCGTTTTAAGGCCGGACATCATTGCTGTCATTGTGCCGGCCGAATCAGGTGTCTGCGCATCAACGTTGTAGGTTTTGACTAACGCTGTATGTGGAAAAGACTCAAAGCTGAGATAGTGCTCTTCGCCTTGTTCGCCCGCCAGTTGCCCTTCGAGGATGCGTGATGCAGTAAGGGTTGATACCCCCATGCCATCACCGACAAAAAGAATGACATTCTTTGCGGTAAAGTTGTTATTGGTTGTGAGTTTTTGTTGAATACGGGATTGCGCATCCTGATACCAATCACTACTTGTTTGATATGCAGGTAAAACGTTTGCGCTGGCCGCATGACAAAAGACCAGCGCAAGACTTGCGCTGATTGCGGTAAGCTTATTTTTCATTATCGTTTCCGGTTAGTTATGTGTCCTGTCGAACCTTCAGGTTCAAAACCAACCTAGACGATAATAATGACAATTATTTGATGGTTTTATGTACGATTTCTTAATGAATTTTGACGATTTCGTCATCAGGGTGAGGGCTCATTGCCCAGGCAAGCAGATTAACCATTAAATCGGGGTTCTGTGCTTTCGTCCAGAACAGCTAAAGGGGCAACTTAATACCCTGCCAGTGCCCCATCAACTCTAAGCCCCGGTCAGTATACCCATGGTTTAAGATGAGTACCCAGCTACTCAATAAGGCGGGTACAGCAAGTAATGCCAACGCGCCAGTGCTGAAATACCGTTTAACTGAACCAACTATCCACCACTGGGCAATAACGACGGCCACGCCAATGCCGCTAACATATTTCAGATCGGTCGATAATCCAAGCACCACCAGCAACAAATAAAATAGAGCAAAACGAACCGGAGCCACAGGCAACTCCCGCCACTTCCCCCACCAAACAAGGACAATGCCCAGCAGTAAACTGCCTGAAATGAGGCTTTGGGCAACCAGCGGATAATGCTCGAAAATAAGGTCCAAAAACATTGTAAAGAATCCAGTTTCCATTATTAAATTGCTTTATGTACTAACTGAACCAAGCGGGGCACCAGATAATCACGGCTAAAGCCGGGTTCCTCTGTGTTGACCCTGTGAACAATCACCAAATCATTGTTGGGATATATACCCAGTAAATGCACACCAAGGCCGGTATGGTAAAAGCTATTGAAATTGCCTGGCTGGCGAGCGCCTGAAACATACCATAAAAGCCCGTAGCCGAGATTATATTTGCGGTTCGTAACTGAATATGCGGTTGAGGATAACACTACCCAATCTGCGGGCAGATCGATGCTTTCACCCTTGAGGTTATCCAGCATCCACTGCCCATACGCAGCCAGATCCCGGGTCGACAGGCGCATATGATAGGCGGGAAAGCGCGATTTATCAGACTCCAATTGATAAAATCCATTTAACTTGGACAAATCATCGATATCTTCCTCATCGCGAACATGACCTATAGGTAAATCAACGTCTTGCATGCCCGTGTGTTCAGCAAGCTCTGTAAAGGTCGCCTCAAGTACTCCCTTACCCGTTAGCTGGGTAAAAATTGCGCCCAAGGCATTAAAGCTCCAATTGTTGTAATAATAATGGTCTCCGGGACCGTGACTATATCGTGCTGGCTTACTGCTGAGCATTTGTTGCGTCTCCGCAGTAGCAGGATGATAAACACCTGAGCGCGATTGCATTAATTGCCTAATGGTCGCACTCTTTTCAGTCTCACTTAAGCCATAAAGATCTTCAATCTCCAGCTGCGCTAGTGTCAGGTCAAGATTAATAAGGCCTTTTTTTACATATAATCCATACAGGCCATTTAACACCGCTTTTCTGATGGAATGGATAAGTAATGGCGATGTGACATCTCCATAGGAATAGACAAGCTCTCCTCGATGCATCACCAGCATAGAATGGCTCTGATTCTCCACCAGCACAGCTTCAAGTTCTTTCCAAGTATCCGAAAAGGACACTGGGGTCACTAACATTGCGCAGGTTAATAATAGGTTTTTCATTCTGGCTTGCATTAACACGTCCATTGTTATTTTGCTCGCCTCTATGCTAAAGCAATGAACACTGATTACCATTAACAATCGTTTCTAAACGTAACAAGCCGGCATGTGCCGGCTTGTTATCGCTAAACATATCGACTTGTTTAGTGCGCAGTTGCCTTTTGCAAGGCTAACATTTCGTCATGACAAGATTGCATGACCTGGCGGCCTTTTCTCAGAGCAGCCTCGCACTCAACCGGCTGACCTTCCTCAAGGGCCTTATCAAACGACTCAAGTGTTTTGTCTTCCACCTCTTCGAGCTGATCAACCCAGGCGTGCTGTTTGTCTGAGGACAGTTTACCTAAAATCTGGGTATACACGTGGCGTGCCTCCACCGCAAAGTTTGATCCTTCCTCGAGGTTTTTCAAGTCACCCTCTTCTGCTAACGCATAAGGTTGAAGCAGAGTTTTGACCTGTTCGCGCATTTGGATCATGCGCTCAAAGTGCGGAGCGGTTTGCGCGTCGCCAACTTTTTCTTTGGCCTCCTTGTAAAAGTCGATACCGCTGTTTAACACGTGCACGATCGATGACACTTCTTCAATATTGTGTTGATGAGTACTCATAGTTCCTCCACTTTATGAATTCACTAAACTTGAAGCAATTGTCATTCCAGCCAACGAATGGGGTAAAATCTTTAAATTTCAGCTAGTTATAATTTAATCTTAACGAAGAATGAGGCGTGCTTAGTAAGTTTTACTTGGCGGGTGTAGTCTCTACAATAGCGGGATAAAAAAAGCGGAGCCATTTTGCTCCGCTTTTTACCTTTCTTATTTAGTTACCCGATAGGTCATCGAAAAACTTTTTCACACCGTCGAAAAAGCCTTTTTCCTTAGGTCGATATTTTGCTGACTCATCACCTGAGCCCATCGACTTATCGAGTTCTTCCAACAATTCTTTCTGTTTAGACGTTAGATTAACCGGTGTTTCGACAACGACTTTACACATCAAATCGCCGATACCGCCGCCACGAACGGACTTAACACCTTTACCACGTAACCGGAACATTTTACCGGTTTGGGTTTCCGCACCAATTTTGAGTTTCACTTTGCCATCGAGTGTGGGCACTTCAATATCCCCACCCAATGCTGCACGGGTAAAACTTAACGGCACTTCACAATAAAGGTTATTGCCATCGCGCTTAAAGATCGGGTGTTCCTTGATGTGCACCTGTACGTACAGATCGCCCGCTGGGGCACCCATTTCGCCCGCTTCGCCTTCACCGCTAAGTCGGATCCGGTCACCGGTATCCACCCCAGCTGGGATCTTAACCGACAGGGTTTTGCTTTTCTCTACGCGGCCCTGACCATGACATTTCCGGCAAGGATCGCTGATGATTTTCCCTTTGCCTGAACAGGTTGGGCAGGTTTGCTGAACGGCAAAAAAGCCCTGACGCATTTGCACCTGGCCGTTACCGTGACAAGTTGGACAGGTCGTTGGGCTAGTGCCTTTTTTAGCGCCGGAGCCGTCACATTCATCACAACTCTGCAAGGTCGGTACACGGATCTCAACGTCTTTACCCTTCACCGCCTCTTCTAAGCTAAGTTCCAGGTTATAACGCAAATCTGCGCCACGTCGTGCGCGTGACTGACCGCCACGACCGCGTCCACCACCGAAAATATCACCAAAAACATCACCGAAGATATCGCCAAAGTCTGCACCACCGCCAAAGCCTGCGCCGCCGCGGTTCGGATCTACGCCAGCATGACCATATTGGTCGTAAGCCGCTCGCTTATTGTCATCCGTCAGGATTTCGTAGGCTTCCTGGACTTCTTTAAATTTCTCTTCCAGTGCCTTGTCGCCTTTGGTGCGATCCGGGTGATATTTCATCGCCAGACGCTTGTACGCTTTTTTAATATCGCGTTCAGACGCATCTTTTGACACACCCAAGACTTCATAATAATCGCGCTTCGACATAGTGAAGGGCACCTCTTTGTTACTTCAGATACAAATAAGTGGGAACGAAGCTACGCCCCGACCCCACTTATGCTCAAAATCAACGACGCTTATTTTTTATCGTCGTCTTTGACTTCTTCGAACTCGGCGTCGACAACGTCGTCTTCCGCGGCGCCATTGCCTTGCTGCTGAGGCTCTGCCGCACCCGCTTGTTCAGCGGCGGCTTTTTGCTGGGCAATTTCCATCAGTTTGGCAGACGCTTCGATCACAGCCTGAATCTTGGCTTCGATTTCAGCTTTGTCGTCACCTTTCATCACACCTTCAAGGTCACTCAGCGCAGACTCGATCTTGTCTTTGTCTTCCGCTGGCAACGCATCGCCGGCTTCTTCGATTTGTTTGCGAGTACTATGCACAATACCGTCGGCTTGGTTACGTACCTGCACTAACTCTTCGAATTTTTTGTCCTCTTCCGCGTTCATTTCCGCGTCACGGACCATTTTTTCAATTTCGTCTTCGTTCAAACCAGACGATGCCTGAATGGTGATCTTCTGTTCTTTACCTGTGTCTTTGTCTTTAGCAGACACGTGCAAGATACCATCTGCGTCGATATCGAAGGTAACTTCAATTTGTGGCACACCACGAGCAGCCGGGCGGATTCCCTCAAGATTGAACTGACCGAGCGACTTATTACCTGCCGCTTGCTTGCGCTCACCTTGCAGAACATGGACCGTTACAGCAGATTGGTTATCATCGGCCGTTGAGAATACCTGCGATTTCTTGGTTGGAATCGTAGTGTTTTTCTCGATCAACGCGGTCATTACACCGCCCATGGTTTCAATACCCAGACTCAATGGCGTAACGTCTAACAACAACACGTCTTTTACATCACCAGCAAGTACACCACCTTGAATAGCAGCACCCACGGCCACCGCTTCATCAGGGTTTACATCTTTACGTGGCTCTTTGCCGAAGAACTCAGTCACGTATTTCTGCACCAAAGGCATACGCGTTTGACCGCCAACCATGATGATTTCATTCACGTCAGATACAGACAAATCGGCATCCGCAAGGGCCTGTTTAACTGGCTCAAGAGATTGCTTAACCATGTCTTCAACCAGTGACTCTAATTTGGCACGGGTGACTTTGATGGTCAGGTGCTTAGGTCCTGATGCATCAGCCGTGATATACGGCAGGTTAACTTCGGTTTGTTGTGCAGAAGACAGCTCAATTTTGGCCTTCTCGCCCGCTTCTTTAAGACGTTGCATTGCCAGCGGATCTTTACGCAGGTTAATGCCTTGATCTTTATTGAACTCGTCAACAAGGTAAGTGATCAGACGGTTATCGAAATCTTCACCACCCAAGTGAGTATCACCATTGGTCGCCAGAACTTCAAAGGTGTGCTCGCCTTCAACTTCATCAATTTCGATGATAGAGATATCAAACGTACCACCACCTAAGTCATAAACAGCAACAACATTGTCGCCCTTTTTCTTGTCCATACCATAAGCCAATGCAGCAGCAGTAGGCTCATTGATAATACGCTTAACTTCTAAACCTGCGATACGGCCAGCATCTTTTGTTGCTTGACGCTGGGCATCGTTAAAGTAAGCCGGCACGGTGATTACCGCTTCGGTAACCTTCTCACCGAGATAATCTTCTGCGGTTTTCTTCATCTTTTTCAGCACTTCGGCAGAGATCTGTGGCGGTGCCATTTTCTCGCCTTTTACCTCAACCCAGGCATCACCGTTGTCGGCTTTAACGATACCAAATGGCATAATGTCGATATCGCGCTGAACTTCTTTGTCTTCCCAACGACGACCAATTAAACGCTTAATCGCGAATAAGGTATTTTGTGGGTTTGTCACCGCCTGACGTTTTGCCGGTTGACCGACCAGGGTCTCACCGTCTTGGGTGTAAGCGATGATAGAAGGCGTAGTACGATCGCCCTCTGCATTTTCAATAACACGTGGTTTATCACCATCAAGTACAGCCACACATGAGTTGGTTGTACCTAAGTCAATACCAATGATCTTGCCCATCAGTAACTCTCCAAAAAATATTGCTAAAACCTTTGACGTTTAAGTAGGGTCGCCAGATGCGATTTCAACTCCCGAACGTCAAAAAACCGTAAAATTTATGCGGTTGTATCAACGCCACCCTCTGGGGCACGCGATACCATTACCATTGCCGGACGTAACAAACGACCATTCAACTCGTAACCCTTTTGCATCACTGCAATCACTGTATTGGCTGGCACATCAGGGTTTTCAACCATTGACATCGCCTGATGCAACTCGGGATTAAAAGGCTGTCCTTGCGGGTCAAGCTGAGTGACGCCGAACTTCTCAACCGCGCTTAAAAAGGTCTTCTGGGTCAGTTCGACCCCTTCCAGCAAAGGTTTGACGACCTCATTTTCAGCGTCAGCCGCCGCCAGGGCTCGTTCCAGGTTATCCAACACAGGTAACAGTTCACCGGCGAACTTCTCTAACGCAAATTTGCGCGCTTTGTCTATTTCAGCTTCTGCACGACGCTTTTTGTTTTCAGCATCGGCAATAGCCCGCAGAACTGAGTCTTTTTGCTCAGCCAATTTAGCATCAGACTCTGCCAACGCCTGCTCTAGCTCGGCAATGCGCGCTTGCTCTAATGAAACCTCACTGGTTTCATCTACTACTTCCGCTTCGACCTGGGTTTCATCTACCGGGGTTGAAGCCATGTCTTCAGTTTGCGGCTGTTGCTTTTCGCTCATGCCTCACTCCATCAGAAAATTGAATTACTAAAATCATTGCGGTCAAGATGGGTATTAACCTTAGGCTTTCAAGGGACTTTAAAAAGATTTTTTTATAAAAAAAAAGGGCCCTCATCGAGCCCTTTTTATTCGTGTGCAGCACCAGTGTTTAGTTCTTTTTCAACATGGCTCGCCAGATTTCACCCCAACCAGGCTCTTTACCATACAAACTGATATTGGCCCGGAAGATGCGTGTGGCGAACAATCGCACCAAATAGACACTACCGAATAAAAACAGCAAAGATACTAAGTACTGCATAAATGGCACGTCCATCGACGCCAGGCGCATAGGCATAAAACTAATCGATGTCAGCGGTAGGATACTCAATATCGTTGCGACCTGACCGCCCGGTTCCGACATCGAGGTAAACACCAACATCACCGGAATAATTGGCAATAGCATGACTCCTGTCTTGCCTGAGTGGTTTGGATCATCGATGGTGGCCGCAAAACCGGTAAACAGATAATTCCAAAATAATATGCCTAGCACCATGAATAGCAGAATTTGCACAATTAAATACCATGGTGCTGTAAAGCCCATAGACATAGCTTCTCCATTAAATACCGCGATGCCGGCAAATATCAGTAAAAAGCTAAGCGTGGTTGTTATCAGCGACTTCACACTCATCAAACAGATACCAACGGTTTTGCCATCAATCCACTGTTGCGGGGTCACACAGGTCAGCATTTGCTCAGTAATACGCTGCATTTTTTCTGTCGTAACGGAGGTAAAAGCCAGGCCAAAACTGGTAAATACTGCGACAGTAACTAACACCACCACTATCATACCGAGTGACTTAAATTCACCACCAATATCTTCCTGAGCTTGATTCACCAGAGTGAATGTTAAGGGCTCCTTGATACTCTCTAATTGCTCCCGGGTTAAATTTAACTCCTCCAGCATGTCTGACTGATGATGTTCAAACAGCAGTGTTTCCAGCTTGCTTTGCCAGTTCGCTTGCTCACTAACATACAACTGATAGCGGGCACTTGATGCTTCAGCAATTAATACACCATCGATGTTTTCATCTTCTAACCAAACTCTGGCATTGTCTTCACTGACATCCTCAGAGGCAGTTTGCAATGAAAACTCCTCACTCACTAATTCTGGAACGCTGCCACTGACCAATAGCGTCGCTGATTGTTGTGTACTGGTGACCTGCCAAGCCTGTACAGCCCAAATCAACGCAAAAATACCGATCATCACCAGGTAGCTGATCAACTCTTGTTTAGGTTTAAAAAATCGGGCGAACTCCCATTTGCCGACTAACCACACCTTACTCATGAACATGCTCCTGATTTTGCTTCACTGTATGTAAGTAAATGTCGTGCAAACTGGCAACACTGGTCGACAGTCCGGTCAAGGGTGCAACTTCCATGGCCTGTTTTAGCACCGCAGCAATCGAGGTAGCTTGACTGACTTCCAGCTTCACCTCGTTTGCGGACAATTGAGTAACCTGTATTACCCCTGGCAGCGCGTTTAACTGTCCGTCAACTGCATGTTCAAAACTCAGTGTTAAACTGTTGCTCAACGCTGTTTGCGTTCTAATCGATTCCAAATCACCGTATAACGCGGCCTTACCGTTTGCCATGAGCAAAAATCTGTCCGCCAGCTTTTCAACCAAAGACATTTGATGAGCGCTGAGCACTATGGTCATGCCCTGCTCTCTTAAGCGCTGCAAAAACTCGATGACTTTTTCCTGATTGACCGGATCTAATCCTGAGAATGGCTCGTCGAGAAACACAATATCGGGCTTGTGTAATACCGCCGAAATCAATTGTACTTTCTGCTGATTACCTTTGGACAAGGTACGTAACTCATCATTTTTGCGCGATGTTAAATCAAACATCTCAAGCCATTGCTCGGCGGCTTGTTGCGCCTCCGCGGCACTCATACCTTTAAGTTGACCAAGATAAACCAGCGTAGCCAGGATCTTTTTCTCTTGGAATAGTCCACGCTCTTCCGGCAAATATCCAAATTGATTTTGTGATAGCCCGTCTAATCGTTGGCCATCTTTTTCAAACACAATTTGCCCGCCATCGGGTTTGGTCAACCCAATTAGCATTCTTATTGTGGAGGATTTTCCGGCACCATTTGGACCTAACATGGCGAAGATTTCACCGGTATTAACCTTGAATGAAACCTGGTCGACAGCTTTTACGCTGGCATAGGCTTTTTCAACCGCATCAACGTTGACCTGCATCACACCTTCCCTATTTTGATTTTTTCGAATAATCATGACTTTACAGTAACCCCGTGGTTATACTGCAATGTATATTTGTAAATTTTTATTAACGCTATGACGCAATTTTCAACGATAGGTCTGATTGGAAAACCCAACCACCCTGGCGCCAACAAAAGCCTGGAGGCGGTGCTGAGCTATTTAAAACAACGCCAGTGTCGCATTCTGGTCGATGAACAAGTGGCCAAAAGATTAAAGGGCAATGGTTTCGAAAGTACAGATCTGGTGTCAATTGGCGAACAAGCTGATTTAGCGATAGTCGTCGGAGGGGATGGCAGCATGCTGGGCGCGGCCCGGGTGTTATCACGTTTTGATGTTGCCGTTGTCGGGGTGAACCGTGGCAACCTTGGCTTTCTGACTGACTTAGATCCTGAGCAATTTGAAACACAACTCGACGCTATATTTGAAGGTGAATATAAAACTGAACAACGCTTTTTATTGGAGGCTGAGGTTCACCGGCATGGTCAGATTCAAAGCCAGAACAGTGCAGTTAATGAGGCCGTCGTTCACCCGGGTCAGGTCGCTCAGATGATGGAGTTTGAGGTTTATATTGGCGACACATTCATGTTTTCTCAGCGTTCTGATGGTTTGATCGTTGCGACACCAACAGGCTCTACGGCTTATTCTCTAAGCGGAGGCGGGCCAATACTAACGCCTAATTTGGATGCCCTGGTCATGGTACCTATGTTTCCCCACACGCTCTCTTCTCGCCCCATTGTGGTCGACGCCAACGATGAAATCAGACTGAAAATAGCGTCGACAAACCGGAGTAATTTACAGGTCAGTTGTGACGGCCATGTTGTCTTGTCTGCCCTGCCTGGTGACGAAGTAAGATTACGTAAATGCGCACATAAGCTTCGCTTAATCCATCCTAAAAACTATAGCTATTTCAATGTATTAAGAACAAAATTAGGTTGGGGTTCAAAATTGTATTAGACAGCGGCAAAAATACTGTATAGATTTACATATACTGTATTTTTAGCCAGGTTGGATAATATGCTGTGTCATCTCTCTGTTCGACAATTCGCTGTGGTCAAATCGCTAGACATTGATTTTGTTGCGGGCATGACCGCTATTACCGGTGAAACGGGTGCTGGTAAGTCCATTGCTATCGATGCTTTGGGGCTTTGTTTAGGCGCGCGTGCCGACTCTGCAATGGTTCGCCCAGGAGCCGATAAAGCAGAGATAACCGCAACCTTTTCAGTCGAGACAAACCGCGCAGCAATGGCCTGGCTGAGTGAACATGAATTGGATAGCGATACGGACTGTATTGTACGCAGAACGGTCTCTGCTGAGGGGCGCTCTAAAGCGTATATTAATGGCACACCGGTTCCTGTAGCCCAGTTAAAAGGGATTGGCGCACTATTGCTATGTATTCATGGTCAACACGCCCACCACCAATTATTAAAACCAACCTATCAACGGGACACCCTTGACGCCTTTGCCGACAATCTCAAGCTCAGAAGCGCCGTTAAGCTCGCGTTTAAACAATGGCAACAACTCCACCAGCAGTATTTGCAATTAAAAGACACTCAGCAGCAGCGGGAAGCAAGACGCCAACTGTTAGCCTATCAGGTCAGCGAGTTAGACGAGTTTGGCATGACTGAATTTGAATTCACTGAATTGGAAGCGGAGTTTAAACGATTGAGTAATAGTCAGGCGCTGTTGGAAGAGTCGCAACGCTGCGTTTATGAGTTGTACACAGGTGATGAAGGGAACGCATTAAGTCTAATTGAGGCGAGCATAGAGCGCTTATGTAAACTCCAAGAGTCCGATCCGCAACTGACCCCGATCAGTCAGATGTTAAATGAAGCATCTATTCAGGTTTCTGAGGCCGCCACTGAACTAAGAGATTACTATGAGCGCCTGGAGTTTGATCCTATGCGTATTCGTCAGGTTGAAGACAGGTATGCCCAGGCCATGGAGCTCAGCCGTAAGCATCAGGTACAGCCAGAGCAGCTGTATGAACACCATCAACAATTAGCCACCGAATTTGCACAACTTGAAAAAGACCAACATAGTTTAGACGAAATGGACCAACGGCTCGCTATGGCTGAAAGCGACTATCAGCAAGCAGCATTGCAGTTATCCAACAGTCGGAAAAAAGCCGCAAAAAGCTTAGGCAAAGAAATTGAACTTCGCATCCGCCGGATGAACATGGATAAAGCCAAAGTTTCAATTAATGTTGAAGCAGACGCCACTAGTTCGCCGTCAGCCAGTGGCATTGATAGCGTGGATTTTACCGTTTCGACTAACCCGGGTTTACCGTTAGACAGCTTGGATAAAGTGTTATCGGGAGGTGAATTATCGCGCATTGGTCTGGCAATTCAGGTAATCAATGCCAAGCACCTAGCCGCGCCGACCTTAATATTTGATGAAGTGGATACCGGTATCAGCGGTTCAACTGCTTCAATGGTAGGTCAGTTACTTCGGGAAATCGGCGCACACGGACAGGTAATGTGTGTTACGCATTTACCTCAGGTTGCGGCTGCTGCACATCAGCAAATGTATGTTACTAAGCTGAGCAGCAAGCAAACAACAGAAACACAAATAAAAAGTCTCAATAATGAGGAACGAATTCGCGAGTTAGCACGTCTATTAGCGGGTGATAGTTTAACGGAATCGGCATTAGCGAATGCGCGCGAACTGTTAGGTCAGTCGTTAGCGGCCTGATAAATTCGTCCGCAAACTCAATTTTGCATTGAGCCATGCCCTGCTTATGCGTTAGGATGCCGTCCTCGCAGGAGATACGAATAAAAAATGAAAAAGTCTTTAACAGTTGTTTTTGTTGCCATGATGGCACTAAGTATTCAGGCATGTACTGGGTTTATTTTCCGTATTGATGTGCCACAGGGTAATTATCTGGAACAGAAGGATGTGGATAAATTACGCATCGGTATGACCAGAGAACAGGTTGAATTTGTATTAGGCCGCCCTCTTGTCCGTGATTCATTTAATCAAGACGTTTGGTATTACGTTTACAAGATCAAGCGTGGTATGTCCGACGAACATGTGCAAAAGAATATGGAAGTACACTTTGAGGATGACAAACTGGCTAAAGTCGAAGGAGACTTCGAACTTCATGAAGATTTCAATACGCCGCTAGAACAATAAAGAAAACCGCCATCAGGCGGTTTTTTTGTGCCGATTTGCGCCGCGAATAACACTCATCGCCGTCCACTCTCATGTCACCTCAGGGAGAGTGATTAACCAAACATCACTCGGGGGTGAACGAATATCTGTGTCACTCAGGTCTTCTCGTCCAACATCGTTAGAATGAGAATGACATGACACTTAACACCACCCGAACTCTTGTGGCGACACTGCTGAGTATTAGCTTCATCTTAATTGGTATTTCGTTTTTACTCGGGGCAAATCCTAAGACTATCGATACGCATTTGGCCTTTTACGGTCTTGAGGGATTCATCACCACAATTCACTTTAGTCGGTGGGCAGGCACCTGTTTTTTGCTATTCCCTGTGGCACTGTGGTTTGCCAAGAGCGCCAGAATTTCTCCAATGATTCCCATGGTAATGGCACTTTTACTCTCCGTTTTACCCCTACTTACTCTTCTATCACCGGAACCTTGGGTAGCGTCATTAGGCGGTTTTCCCGTTATAGGTAGTGGTCAGGGAATTATTAAATATGCTGCCGTTATGCCTCTGGTGATATTTCTGTTTTTCCACCATCGATTTACCGCCCGTTCTATCATGTGGGCAAATTATTTACCGGTAGCAATGGTACTTCTATGGATTGGCGCGATGAAGTTTTATGCCTTTGAAGCTAATGCCATCGTACCACTGGTAGAGACATCACCACTGATGAGTTGGCTCTATCGACTTTTTAGTGTGCAAATGGCATCCAATCTTATCGGCAGTTTTGACATCCTATTTGCGCTATTACTGGCGCTTGGATTGGTGATCAAATCTCGGAGTCTGGTTATGCTCTCTGGGGTAGCCTGTTTGAGTGTTTTTTTAATGACCCAGACCTTTTTGTTTAGCGCTCCAAATGCGTTAAGCCCAGACACCCTGCTCAATCGCCTGGGCCAGTTTGTTGTCAAAGATCTGTGGTTTATCGCCAATCTTGCTGTTTTGCACTTTTATTCTCGGCAACGCACTAAGCCCGGTGAAAAATTAAGTTAAGCGGGGGCATACCCCTTTTTAGCGTTTCTTACGTCCACCGGTCACTTTATCTGCGCGCCCTTCCAATTTAGCTTTTTCGGCCCTGCGCCTTCTCGCTTCTTTGGGGTCAGCAATTAGCGGACGGTAAATCTCAATACGGTCTCCCTGATTGACCACGTCGGTCAACTTGCAGGTACGATACCAAATACCCACCGCATTGCTATCAAGGTCGATATCGGGGTATTGCTGCAAGATCCCAGAACCTTTAATCGCAGTTTCAACTGTAGTTCCGGGCTCTACTGCTGTTTCTATTAATGTTTGGGCATCAGGCAATGCATATACAATTTCAATGCTGAGTTGCTTTTCGCTCACGCATACACCTCTCTGGCGCGGGTGGTAAATGCATCCACCATATTGGCGGTAAGCTGATTAAACACCTTACCAAACGCCAGTCCTATCAGTCGGTTTGAAAACTCGAACTCCAAGTTAAGTTCGATTTTGCATGCTTCATCACCTAAGGGAGTAAACACCCAACCGCCGTGCAGTGATTTAAACGGCCCATCTGCCAGGGACATGTTAATTTGACGATTTTTCACCAATTGATTTTCGGTGGTAAAGCGCTGGCTTATACCGCCTTTTTTAACCAACAAAGACGCCTTCATATAGTCTTCGCGCTCTTCCAGGACCTCGCTTTGTGCACACCCTGGCAAAAAATTCTGATAATCACTTACGTCATTCACCAGTTGATACATTTGTTCGGCGCTGTATTGAATCAGCGCACTGCGAACGATTTTGGGCATTACCTCTCCATTGCTCTGATAGCTATGCGTAATTTGGCTGAATATTACCAAGCCTGAACTAAACTTACATCCAAAACAAATCTGCCGGTCATTCACCCTTTGTTGGTGAACAATCAAATTGATCTGGGCCTTGCCGACATATCGTATTAGCCGTTAAAGACCGAGGAGTATTCATATGACACTAAGCGCCTCATCACTGGCTGTGTTTCCCCTCCCACTGATTTTATTACCGGGCGGCGTTACTCGCTTACGCATATTCGAACAGCGCTATATCCGCATGGTCCGAGATGCCAGTGAGGGAAACGGCTTTGCGCTGAGCATTTTGACCCCTTCCGCAGACACCCAATCAAGTACTATTGCCGCCCATGTCCAGATTGTCGACTTTGCTACTCTGCCGGATGGTTTACTCAGTATAGATGTCCACTGCACGAATTTGGTGTCATTAAGTGAAATGGATATTGAGGAAGATGGCTTACGACGCGCAACGGCTAACCCGGTTGAGCACTGGCCTGACCAATCACACAACCAACTGACTCGTCAATTGGCAACTCAACTAAGAGCCCTCATCGAAAACGAAGAAGCGCTTCGCGAACTTTATCCCCATCCGAATTATGAATCTCCTGTTTGGGTATGTCGGAGATGGATAGAATTACTGCCGGTTGGCGCAAGTTGTAAAGCACAGTTTTTCGCCCCTGATAGCTATCCAGACTGCCTGAAGATGTTGGAGCAAACTTTATCCGCTGAATATTCATGATCGGCCTGATCCAATCCCCAAATCGTTGCGTAACCAATAACAGTGACAAACTGAGAACGAAGACGTTATGGCAACTAAAGCACAACATTCGACGAAACGGACGGCGAATCTGACGCCATCTCAGGACAACGAAAAACTATGCACCTGGTTAGAGCAGATTGCTGCCACTAAAGACCGACAAGCATTTACCCAGTTGTTCGACTGGTTTGCGCCCAAAATAAAACGCGTTGCAGCCAGACAGTTCAGCAACGACGCGCAGGCACTAGAAGTGGTGCAGGAAACCATGACCCACATTTGGCGCAAAGCGCATCTTTTCCACCGCGACAAAGGCGCCGCCACAACCTGGGTATACACTGTAATGCGCAACGTGTCTTATGACATGCTTCGGAAAATGAAAAACCAACGGGAAATGCCGGTGAGCCAAGACTTATGGCCCATGAACGAACCTGCCGTTGAGGAAAGCGATATTTATTCAGACCACCTTGAACAAAGTAACCTTAGCGACATGATTAAAACACTGCCGGCCGCGCAGCAGCAGGTGGTTCGGGGTGTTTATTTTCAGGACATGTCTCAGGAACAATTAGCCGTCCACCTGAACATACCTTTAGGTACCGTCAAATCAAGGCTGAGACTGGCGCTAAATAAACTTCGTCAGCAGGTGTAGTATGATTAAGAAGCACCCTAAAGCAGAATTGCTGAATGCTTTCGTTAATGCTGATTTGCCCCTTGGCTTATCGCTTATCGTCGCCGCTCACGTTGAAATGTGCCCCAACTGCAGGACTAAAGTCGACTTGATGACAGACTTTGCCGCACTACGCGCGTTTCATCAAAATGAAGAGCAAACGCAGTTTGGCGATATGGCAAATCAAATCATGAATGATACATCCGCCTCTGCCGAGAGGATTAAACCAGAGCCTAAGATCATCGCAACTCAACAGGCTGATTTGCAGTTACCAAGAGCTTTGCGTTCCCTACCGATAAACGACTGGTTTCGACTTGGTAAGGTGTCACGGGCCACTGTCGACATTAACGAGGATAACATTCATTGCCACATCCTGAAAATCGACGCTGGGGGTGAAGTGCCCGCTCATACCCATAAAGGTTACGAGGTCACGTTACTGCTCGATGGTTATTTTGAAGACGAGATGGGTCGTTATGAACGCGGTGACTTTATTTGGCTCGACGCAGAACACACCCACAAACCTGTCTCAGTGGACGGATGTGTATGTTTAACTGTAGCCAACGACGCTCTTCACTTTACTCAAGGGATGAGTCGCTTGCTCAACCCGATAGGCAAATTAATTTACTAAATTCCCACCCAGAACCTTTGGCGGACTGATGTCCGCCTTTTTTTATCCAGCTATTCCTTCCGCCACCGGTTAACGTATAATGACCCTATGAGCAAAAGTAAAAAAAATAATGCCAATTCAACTGGCACCATAGCGCTGAACAAAAAAGCTAAGCACGAATTTCATCTGCACGATAAATTTGAGGCAGGCATTTCACTTCAGGGATGGGAAATCAAAAGTATTCGCGCGGGCAAGGTCAACTTGACCGATACCTATGTTATTTTGCAAAACGGAGAAGCCTACCTGATTGGCGCAAAAATTCAGCCTCTCAGTCAGGCATCTAGCCACGTTTTCTGTGACGTTGAGCGTTCCAGAAAGCTGCTGTTAAACAAGCGTGAATTAGATCGTCTGATTGGTGGCCGTGATCGCGAAGGCATGACTATTGTTGCTTCAGCAATGTACTGGAAAAAATGCTGGGTGAAAGTGGAAATTTATCTAGCGAAAGGTAAAAAAGAACATGACAAGCGTGACACAGTTAAGGATCGGGATTGGGCACGTCAAAAAGAACGCATTATGAAACACAATGTGCGGTAGCTTGAATTTTAAGCAAACAGCACAATATACGTAATTAGGAAGCAGCACATAGCATTACTGTGTGTTAGTATTCCAATAATACTTGAGTTTCGCCGTAAAGCTCACCCAGATTCATGAATCGGGGCTGATTAGGATTCGACGGAATACACGAAACCCAAGGTGCATGCCGAGGAGCGGTAGGCCTCGTAAAAAAGCCGCATTTAAATAGTCGCAAACGACGAAAACTACGCTCTAGCCGCTTAATAACCGGTTAGGAGCCCTTCCACTCCGGCCTTGCCTGCTGGTGGAGGTTCGGAAGGTCATATCCGCAGGATCGCGTGGCGGCTTCGTCCGTAGCCAAAGCGTTAAACTTAATCGGGCTCACTGCTGGAAATCCTGTCTGTCGGAGTTCCAAGCAGCTAAATAATAGACCAGACTAAGCATGTAGGACCGAGGATGTAGGTATTACGGACGCGGGTTCAAATCCCGCCAGCTCCACCACACAGAAAAGGCTCACCCAATCGGTGAGCCTTTTTTATTTCTTTTTACAGCCCGGGCTCATAGCCAAGTTGTTAATTATCTCAGCGACACCGTTATGCCAAA
>CAXQZJ010000013.1:0-15091 GCA_964228145.1 Alteromonadaceae bacterium
AATTTGGAGCGGGAAACGAGACTCGAACTCGCGACCCCAACCTTGGCAAGGTTGTGCTCTACCAACTGAGCTATTCCCGCATAGGCAACGGTGGATAAGATTTGGAGCGGGAAACGAGAGGCGACTGGGGTGGCATACCACCGAGCGACCTATTCGATTACGCTTCCAGTTTAGATGATGTACATCTAAATTTGGAGCGGGACACGAGACTCGAACCGGACGGCGATCCGTCGGGCGGCGTACCGTCGGGCGGCGATCCGTTCGCGACCCTTTGGGGTCATTTAGAGTCGTTGTATAAATTTGGAAAAGAAAGATTTGGAGCGGGAAACGAGACTCGAACTCGCGACCCCAACCTTGGCAAGGTTGTGCTCTACCAACTGAGCTATTCCCGCATAGGTAACGGTGGATAAGATTTGGAGCGGGAAACGAGACTCGAACTCGCGACCCCAACCTTGGCAAGGTTGTGCTCTACCAACTGAGCTATTCCCGCGCACCGTTATTTTGCATTGAGGGTTCAACCTCAAGCGGAGGCGCATTTTACAAAAATACGCGCCAAGCGCAAGGGTTAATTTCGATATTCTTGTTGGTTTACCTGTGTGCGCTCAAATCTTAAACACATGTTGGCGGTAATAAACCAGTTCTGCGATGGACTCACGGATATCGTCAAGGGCCAGATGTACCCCTGCTTTAGTAAATCCGTCGAGCAGCTCTGGCTGCCAGCGGCGTACCAGTTCTTTGACACTACTGACGTCGATATTGCGATAATGGAAATAGTTTTCCAGTTCAGGCATATGCTCAACCATGAAACGTCGGTCTTGTCCGATGGTGTTGCCACATAATGGTGACTTACCGGGGTCTACCCATTCAGATAAAAACGCGATGGTCTGTTCAGCGGCTTGCTGTTCTGAAACGTCACTCGCTCTGCAGCGGCGCGTCAGCCCGCTCTCACCGTGGGTCTTGGTACACCAGTCGTCCATTCCGTCAAGGACGCTGTTTGGCTGGTGGACTGCGATGACCGGTCCTTCAGCGAGGATGTTCAGCTGAGCGTCAGTGACGATAGTCGCGATCTCCAACACTTTATCGGTTTTCGGATCTAAACCTGTCATTTCCATGTCAATCCAAACCAAATTGCTGTTATCTACGGGCATATTTGCTCACTTATTGATGTGTAAGGTGTAAAAGGGTCTCACACAGGTTATCATTTGCTCCTAATAGTAATTCACCTAAAGCACAGTGGCAAAACGCAGCAAATTAACCAAACGTCAGCGCCGTCAGGTTAGCGATAACCTTTCTCGCAGACTGAATAAAGATGAATTGGCCTCGGATGATCAGTTAGGGGAGCCTCAGGCTGGCCTAGTGATAGGCCGTTTTGGTCAACATGCGGATATAGAAGATCAGCAGGGTGACTTGCACCGTTGCCATATCCGACGCAATGTACAAGACGTTGTATGCGGTGACCGCGTGTTGTTTCGACCGGGCCTTGACGCGAATGTGAATGTGAGCGGTGTATTGGAAGTGGTTGAACCCCGGGAGACCGTTCTTACGCGTCCGGACTATTACGATGGTGTAAAGCCCGTGGCAGCGAATATCGACCAAATTATCGTAGTCAGCTCGGTGCTCCCCGTCTTGTCGACTAACATTATCGACCGCTATTTGGTGGCCTCTGAGGATATCGGTATTCAACCGATTATCTTGTTGAATAAAGTTGATTTGATGACGGAACAGCAACGTGAAGAAGCTGAACAGGCATTGCAGCTGTACCGTGATATTGGCTACAAGGTGTTGTTACTCAGTTGTAAAACCCGTGAAGGCATGGATACTTTGAGTGCGTTGCTAAATGATAAGTGCAGTGTGTTTGTCGGCCAATCTGGCGTGGGTAAATCTAGTATTATCAATCAGTTGTTGCCAGATGCTGAAGAGCTTACCGGTGACATCAGTGAAAACTCAGGGTTAGGCCAGCATACCACCACCGCAGCAAAGTTACTGCATATCCCGCAAGGCGGTGACCTTATAGATTCGCCGGGTGTACGCGAGTTTTCATTGTGGCACATTGCTGATGAACGACTGGCCAGTGGTTTTGTAGAATTTCGCGACTATCTGGGTGGATGTAAATTCCGGGATTGCCAACACAAAAACGATCCGGGCTGTTTGCTACGCGAGGCTGTTGAAAAAGGTGAGATAAGTCAGCAACGCTATGAAAGCTTTCACAAGATCCGCGATGCATTGGCAGAACAGCGACCGGCTTATGCCGGTGGGCGCAAATAAATAGCCAGCCGTTCTAACAGTGCCCGTCATCGCTGTTAAAATTACGATATACTCCACAGGTTTTTATTTTTCAGGACGTTCACCTTGCTAGATGATGTAAAAGTAAAATTGCAGTACATACTGCCAAAACATTTGCTGTCCCGCCTTGTCGGTAAGCTGGCTGCAGCCAAAGCGGGTTGGTTAACCACCGCTTTAATCAAGCTGTTTATCCGTCAGTACAACGTGAATATGGCTGAATCTCAACTCAGTGATGCCAAGGACTTTGATACTTTTAATGCGTTTTTTACCCGTGCATTAAAAGACGGTGTACGTCCTATTCAGGAAGGCGAGGACGTTGTTGTGTATCCGGTAGACGGGGCAATCAGCCAATTAGGCGACATCAGTAATGATCGTATCTTTCAGGCCAAAGGCCACGACTACAGTGCTCGTGCATTACTGGGCGGTAAGCAAAAGCTTGCGGAGATGTTCAGTGGCGGAAAGTTTGCCACCATATATCTTTCGCCCCGGGATTATCACAGGATCCACATGCCAATTGATGGCCAATTGACGGATATGCTCTACGTCCCCGGGGAGTTGTTTTCCGTGAACCCACTGACGACTGAAAACGTGCCTGGCTTGTTTGCCCGTAATGAACGTGTGGTGACTTTGTTCGACACGCCGAAAGGTAAAATGGCGATGGTGTTAGTGGGTGCAACGATAGTTGCCAGTATTGAAACCACTTGGGCAGGCACAGTGACCCCGCCGACGGGTAAAAATGTCAATCACTGGGAGTATTCTGAGCGGGGCTTAAACGCCATCAGCCTCAAGAAAGGTGAAGAAATGGGGCGCTTTAAACTGGGCTCCACAGTCGTCTTATTGTTTGAAAAAGACATGCTTGAGTTTGAGGATGCGCTACCTGGACAAGCCACTAAACTTGGCGAGCACTTTGGCACACTGAAAGCCTCTTCGTGACACCCGCACAAAAAAGTTTATACGCGTTGCACCTGGCTGTCGTTTTGCTGGGTGTGACCGCGCTGTTTTCAAAAATTATTCCCCTTTCGGCGCTGGATATTACATTTGCCCGTGCAGTGATTGCCTGTGTTACCTTATTTATCTTGGTAAAAGGCTTAAAGGGGCACTGGCGCTTAGACAGTGGCAAGGATTATGCTGTGGCAACTTTGCTGGGTGTACTGATGGCGACTCATTGGGTGACCTATTTTGCCTCAATGCAATATGCTTCTGTGTCAGTGGGGATGATTGCTTTATTTACCTTCCCGGTGATCACCGTGCTGTTGGAGCCGTTTTTTGAAGGCATTCGATTGGTTTGGCAAGACGTGCTCAGTGCGGTTGTGGTGTTTTTAGGCATTCTGCTGATCGTGCCCGAAATATCACTGCAAAATGACACAACCCTTGGTATTGCTGTGGGGGTGCTGTCTGCGCTGCTGTATTCGTTACGAAATTTGATTCACCGTCGCTACTTTAATCACTATTCAGGTGCAAAAGCGATGGCATGGCAAACCCTGGTGATAATCCTGACACTGGCTGCCTTTGTCTCTCCAGAGCTGGCTGATGCATCTCATTCGACGTTTATCTGGCTGTTGGTACTTGGCACCTTATGTACGGCAGCTCCACATGCGCTGATTGCAACAACACTGCAACATTTGCGTGCTAAAACCTTCTCATTGGTCGCGTGCATGCAACCCTTTTATGGTGTAATTCTGGCGATGTTAGTGTTGGGTGAGAAACCTAACTGGCAAACCTTTGTTGGAGGGGCACTGGTGATTTGTGCAGCGATTTACGAAACTATTAATACACACAAACTTCATGCAGGGTCTAAACCGGCTTAGCTTATGTTGATATTTGCCCATCGGGGCGCGAGTGCAGACGCGCCTGAAAATACACTCGCTGCGTTTGAGCTTGCGATTGAGCAAGGGGTTGATGGCATCGAACTTGATGTTCACCTCATTGAGGACGAGCTGTATGTGATTCATGATCGGTATCTGCACCGAACGACATCAGGTGTTGGGCGGGTCAGGAATCAGACCAAAGCCAGTATTCAACAACTGGATGCCGGAGGTGGTCAGCGGGTGCCGAGTTTATGGGATGCATTAACCTGTATAAAAGGTGCTTGTGCGGTCAATATCGAATTGAAAGGCTTGGATAATATTATTCCGTTGGTGAAATTACTCGATCAGGCCGTTGAGAAGTTAAGCTTTGACGTTAGCCAATTCTTAATTTCTTCGTTTAATCATCACTTATTGTTTGAGCTTAACCAGTTGCGCCCGGACCTGCTGATAGGCGGGTTAACCGCCAGTTGCCCATTGGATTATGCGGCATTTGCTGACCGCCTGAACGCGTATTCTGTGCATATTGATGTTGATTGCGTGACACCGGCGTTCGTGGCTGATGCGCATAGTCGTGGCAAACAGGTATACGTGTATACGGTTGATGAACTGGAAGATTTAGATGAGTTGGCTGCGATGGGCGTTAACGGCGTGTTTAGCAATCGACCCAAACCCGCGTTGATTCGACGGGCTCACTATCTGCAAAGTGCTGAACCAGCACCACTGGCGGTTGAAGATTATTCGCCGTCTGCCGATTGAACCTGATTACACAAACGTAAATTCCACAGATGTGCCACAATTAATAACATGGCACCCACGGCAATGGTGAACGGTTCGTACTGTTCACCGAAAACGTCTTTATTCCAGTAAATAATGCCACCACTTGCCAGCGCAACTAATGGCAAGGGTTGATGATGGTAACGATAATACCCTGACAGTAATGCCCAGCCACCGACAATTAGCGACGCTGACAGAATCAGGCGTTCAAACCAGAGTTCCGCGAAAAAGGTCGCGCCGATTAACGGAACCAAGGGCAAAAGAACAGGCAGCAACAGGCAATGAACAGCACATAAGCTACTGATCCAAATGCCAAATCTGTCTAGTTGTCCGTCTTTGTTGATACTCATTGCCAGCGACTGCGTTAAAAATCTGATGTTATAATATAACAAGTCAGGCCTGAACGCCAATCCGAATTTATTTGCCGGTGTTGTTGATGGCTGTTTTAGCAGGCTCAAATGCCAGCCCGGTCGGGAGCAATTGACTGACCGGTACTAACTCAACACCATGTTCTGCAAGATAACTGTCAATGTTACGTAAAAAGTTCAGTGTCTCTGGGTGCGGGTGCGCAATCCCAATGGCGCTTTGTTTGCGTTTAGCGATGCGAATTAACGTCTTGATCTGTTGTTGCAACGCGGTATCAGACAAGCTGTTATCAAGGAATACATGGCGTCGTAAAACCGGCAATCCGGCATCGATTGCGGCTTGCTGTGCGCGGGTCTGGGTGGTTGTCCGACTGTCGACAAAATACATGTTCTTATGGCGTAACCATTGCATAGTGGCATCCATGGGGGCTGGCATACTGGTTAGTTTGCTGCCCATGTGGTTGTTTAAACCTACGGCCATTGGGATGCTGTCAAATGCCGCTTCGAGATGTTGTTGAATTTGTCCGGAAGACATCTGGCTTGTCAGCGTTCCAGGCCCGAGGTCGGCACTGCTTAATGCCTCCATTGGCATGTGTAACATGACTTCCCGTTGCTGTTGATGCGCTTGCTGACCAATCGCTTGTCCGAGCGGTGTATGGGGGAGGATGGACAAGGTCACTGCAACGGGTAACGACAAGCTTTGCAGATCAGTTTGCCGGTAACCGATGTCATCGAGAATGATAGCGACACGTGCTGATTGTGCGTTAAAACACGTCGTCATAAGCAACATAAATAGCAACTTTCTCAACAATCCTGCCCTTATCCGTTTATCATCCCTGACGCAGAGTATACCATTGAGATTGGATTTGGCGAGACAGCAAAGCGGCATGAAATTACCTAAGATAACCTTCAATCAATTTGTTCGAATGCTAGGCGGCGCCGTATTCGCGGTGGCCGTATTGTGGATGGCCGCGTGGCTCAATGATGCGCCTCAGTTAGCATCACCACAGTTACTTTTTACTATGGTGCTGTTTGGCGGTTTGGGCATACAAGCATCTGATCGTATGTTAGTGACATTAGTGAATTTGGGTTATGGCTTGATTACCGCAAAGTTGGTTGGGCTATTTATGTATTTTTTGTGGGTCGTGGTTGGCTTTTTAGCAATCAAATACGGTCCACTTACCGCCGCTGCAACCAGTTAGCCGGATTGAGCGCTTCGCCCTTATGACGCAACTCAAAATACAGACCTGAAGTGGTTTGCCCACCGCTTTGGCCGACTAAGGCTATGGCTTGTCCGGCCCGTACATTGTCACCGGCATTGTGTAACAGCGCCTGGTTGTGACCGTACAGACTCATGAAGCCATCACCATGATCAAGCGCAATCACCAGGCCAAAGCCCTTGAGCCAGTCGGCGTAGATCACCTGTGCATCAGCCACGGCGTTAACCTCGGTGCCGGTATCAGCATATACCATGATGCCTTTCCAGCGAATCTGGCCCTGGCGCCGTTTGCCAAAGCGCGATTGCAGCTGCCCTTTAACCGGTAACGTTAGTTTGCCTTTAAATTTGGTCAGGCCATCCAGCGAGAGGGGGCCCGCGTCCCGAGCACGGGCACTGGCTTGTTCAATCGCCTGAATCAGCGCTTGTTCGTTAATTTGCAGTTGTTCTACTTGTGCGGCTTGGTCAGCAATGTGTTGGTTCAAGCTGGCCAGCGTCTTTTTGCGGTTTTGCTGTTGGCGGGTGAGTAGTTGCTGCTGCTGACGTTGGGATGCCTGTAAGCGGGTAAGTTGCGCTGCTTTATCGTTGAGTTGGTCAATTACTCCCGCTAACTGCTGGCTGAGCTGAACAAATTGAGCAATTTGCTGCTGCCTGGCCTGATTTAAATATCGATAGTAAGTGAGCATACGCTCCAGATTACTCGCCTGATTAAGGTTGAACAGCATTTTAGCGTAGTCATGATCCCCCGCCATATAGGCTGAGCGTATCTGCTTGGCTAGCACCGTTTGTTGCTGGATTTTTTGGGTTTGCAAGGTGTCGCGTTGTTGGCTGAGTTGTTGGGTTTGGTCGCGGTTTTCGCGCAGTTGTTGCGCGAGCTTGTTAAGTTCGGTAGCCAGCTTGGCTATCTCGAGCTCTTGCTGTTTGAGTTGTTGTTCAAGCGCTTTGGCGCCGGCCAAATCATCACGCAGAGCCTGCTGGCGATCTTTGATTTGCTGCTGGATATCAGCAAGCGCCTTTTCATCCTGTTGGGCCAACCCAGGCAAAGATAAGCTCAAAAAAGCGAGCCCTAAGAGCAAAAAGGCAAATCCCCTGGCCATCAACGTTTACTTCTCCTGATTAACACGCGCCATCATTCTGCCATATTAACCGCGCTTGTACATGCTTGGTTATATGTCTGAATTGTTGGTGTTTTGAGCGACTTAGGTGGTGTTAGTAATTGAATCACCAGGTACATCAGGGTAAATTTAACGCTGGTCTGACAACTGCAGTGAAAAATAAAAATGAAAAAAAGTAACGGATTTACCTTAATAGAGCTGATTATTGTGATTGTTATCCTCGGCATTCTGGCCGTGGTTGCCGCGCCGCGTTTTATCGATGTTTCGAAAGATGCCACTGTTGCATCGTTAAACGGTATGCAAGGTGCGGTTAAATCGGCGGTCGAGTTAACCTACGGCAAGGCGTTGGTGAAACGTGCTACAACCGGTGCGCAAACATTAGAATTAGATGCCAATGTGTCGATTCCCGTTCACTCCGGCTATCCAACAGCACACTGGAATGACGCGCTGCGCTATGTGATAGCTTTGGATAATATTGAATTTTCTAACACCAACACCATTTGCCAGTCTGATTGGTGTGGCCGTGGTAACCAACCCAGCGCGAACACTGATGCCAGCCTGACAGTGACAGGTAATATTGCCAAGGTATGGCCGCGCGGTTATCGTTGGGAAGATCGTTGTTCGGTGCATTATGTGAACAATGAAGATGGCACCAAGCCGATCATTGGTATTTCTACCTCAGAGTGTTAATCGGATCGCCTGCTCACTGAGGTGGGCAGGCGTAGCTGAAATTGCCTATCTAATTTCGAAAGTTTAACTTGTCGTAATGGCACTGTGGAAATCATGCCAACGGGCTGTTTTCATCGCCTAACTGATATATAATCCCGCCTCAATTTTTGACAACAAAAAGCCTTTTCAGGAGCAAACTAAATGGACCAGTTTATAGAATTTCTGGGAGCGAATTACATATTGACCGGACTCTGGGTCGTTTTATTTGTTGCGCTGGTTTACAGCTTTATTGCGGGTGCAGTTTCAAAGGTTCGTGAGATCGGTACCCATGAAGCCACTATGCTGATGAACAAAGAAGATGCAGTGGTTTTAGATATTCGTTCTCAAGCTGACTTTCGTAAAGGCCACATATTAGGGGCCAAGCAGGTTAATGCGGACAATCTCAATAAAGGAGAAACCGCAGAGGTTGAAAAGTACAAAGGTAAGCCCATTATTGTTGTATGCGCGATGGGGATGAGTGCGAAACGCACTGCCTCGCAATTAAACAAAGCCGGGTTTAGCCAGGTTACTGTGCTCAAAGGCGGAATGAATAGCTGGACCAGTGCCAGTTTACCAATAGCGAAATAATTTATGCCTAAGGTCGAGATCTACATTAAAGCCTGGTGTCCATTTTGCCGCCGAGCGTTAATGCTGTTGGAGCAAAAAGGCGTCGCGTTTCAACAGTATGATATTGAACAACAGCCCGAGTTGCGTGCGACCATGATTGATCGTGCCAACGGCGGGTATACAGTGCCACAGATTTTTATCGACGATCAGCATATTGGTGGTTGTGATGATATGTTCGCGCTGGAATCCAAGGGAGAATTAAACTCCCTGTTAGCCAAATAACCACATTTAGGAAAAACAATGACTGAACAAGCTAATCAGAATGCAGCGGCAGAGGGACAGCCTCAATTCGCAATCCAACGTATATACGTAAAAGACATCTCATACGAAGCACCAAATACCCCCGCTAATTTTCAAAAAGAGTGGAAGCCAGAGGTAAATCTGGATTTGGATACGCGCAGCAATCCGCTGGGTAACGATATGTACGAAGTCGTACTGTCTGTCACTGTGACTGCCAAGTTGGGTGAAGAGACTGCCTTTTTGGTTGAAGTTCAGCAAGCAGGTATTTTCCTGATCGGCGAGATGCAGGAAGCGCAAAAAGCACACACAATGGGTGCGACCTGTCCGAACATTTTATTCCCGTATGCCCGTGAAGCCATCGCGAGCTTGGTTAACCGTGGTACCTTCCCTCCGTTGAACCTGAACCCGGTAAACTTTGAAGCGGTCTTTGCAGCCTACATGCAAAAGCGCATGCAAGAGCAGCAGGGCGGTGAGCAAAAGTTAGACGCCTAATGGGCTGTTCAAACAAAACGTTAAGCGTATTGGGGGCGGGGTCTTACGGCACCGCCCTTGCTATATGTTTCGCGCGCAATGGTGTTGATACCTGTTTATGGGGTAGAGATGCCGGACAAGTGCAAGACATGGCTCGTACGGGTGTTAACCAGCGCTATCTGCCTGATGCCAAGTTTCCCGATGCACTGCACGTTCAAACTGATTTACAAAAGACGCTGGCGCATTCTGACATCATTCTTGTTGTGGTGCCAAGCCATGCGTTCAGAGGGATGTTAGAGGCATTAAAGCCTCATTTGCAGCCCCGTCATAAGATTGCTTGGGCAACTAAAGGTTTGGATCCGGAAAATGGCGAGTTATTACAAACGGTTGCTCGCCAGATTCTGGGCGAAGATCGCACCTTGGGGGTGTTGTCGGGCCCGACCTTCGCCAAGGAAATGGCGGCAGGAATGCCAACCGCCATTTCGTTGTCTTCGCTCGATGAAGAGTTTATCGAAACGTTAGCCGACATGTTGCACTGTGACCGACGCTTCAGAGTGTACAAAAACAATGACTTTGTTGGCGTACAATTGGGTGGCGCGGTTAAAAATGTGATTGCAATCGGTGCCGGTCTTGCTGATGGGATCGGTTATGGAGCCAACGCCCGCACGGCGTTGATTACCCGGGGGTTGGCTGAGTTAACGCGCTTAGGGACGACTCTGGGGGCCGATCCACAAACCTTTATGGGGATGGCAGGTCTGGGAGATTTGGTGCTGACGTGTACCGATAACCAGTCGCGTAATCGCCGCTTTGGTTTGGCGTTGGGTAAAGGCCAATCTGTTGAACAGGCTATGGCCGACATTGGTCAGGTGGTAGAAGGCTACCGCAACACCAAGGAGGTTCATATGTTGGCTCAACGACATGGTGTTGAAATGCCTATCACTGAGCAGATTTATCAAGTGCTGTACGAGGGTAAATCAGCCCTTGAGGCGAGTTTGGCGCTATTAGGACGGGAACGTAAAAACGAAACTGATTAGTTTCGTTTTTGCGAGCGATAAAACCCCGGTGTTGCAGCAACACCGGGGTTTTTTGTTAGTGGAGAATTTGTAACCGATAACCGGTAGCACTTTGATTGTCAGCTTCCAAGCTGATGATATAGTGCTGGCTTTGTTCAAACTGCAACGTCTCAGTGCGGTCGAGTAGCTGCATATTGCCTTGCGCATCTTCATACACAGCGACAATTTCGTAATACCCCAAAGGCAGGCTGTAACTGCCTGGATCGGCAAAATCTAATCCTTTGTAATAATGACTGGTGGTTTCAATGGTCTGATCTTGTTTGACAAAATAAAGGTCTATATCACTGAATTCACTGACCAGATTCAACAAGCGCAGATCGTGTTCATACACTTGAGGCAATTCACTTTCTGCCAGCGTCACCACATCTAATTGATTGTCTTCATTCTGGTAAAAAATCAAGGCTTTACTTTGTCCCTGATTGAGTGACATCAAACGATTGTCGAGGTGCATGTCTTCCAAGGTTGCGCTTATCCGATAGTCACCGTACGCAGCCAGGGTAAAATCGCCCAACGAATTCGCTGCTACCTGCTGGTTTTCGGAAAAGCTAAGGTTATCAGTCAGGCTTGTTACCAGCGCTTGTTCGTTATCCAAACTGTTATAGATACGGTACTGCGCTGATGAATTAATATCTGTCAAATTGCTTACCGAACTGCTGTTGATAACCGTGTCTATGGACAATTGGTTTTTCAGTGCCCCAGCAGACTCACGCAATATCAGTACATACTCTGTTTGATAAGCAAAATTTAACGTACTGCTTTCAAACACAGGTGTGAGTTGCCCGGGTTCGGTAAGGTAAATTACATAGTCGCCAAATGGCCAGTCTGGTTCATCGTCAGTGGCATCGGGATAGGGGACCTCTAACTGTTGCTGATAACCTACTGTGCCTCCGTACCAGGCATCTGAGATTGGGGCTCCCGCTTCAGCTAAGTAGAAATCGTACTGAGTGTCACCACTAATTACAGAGGAGAGAATGATTCTAAAGCCCTCATCAAGATCCTCCCTGTCAAAGCTGATGGTATACCATTCGGGATTGTTAAAATCGCCAGTAAGCACGATCAAATTTTTCTCGCTTGTGGCCAGTGTCCTCGATTCCTGTAGGATTTCAATGTCACTGTTGTCTTCCGATTCATAACTCCAGGTTAATTCCACTTCTGTTTCTGCAGTGAAGCTCAGTAGGCTGGTTGCGTCAGCAAAACTGCTGGTGCCGACCAGGGTATCGTCCGCGTAAAAGCGGATACTTGGACTGTTGGTTGAGCCATTGTAAAACTGAAGGTAGCTGGAGGTATAGCTACTGACATCATCACTGTCAGAACTGCCACAGGCAACCAGCAACAGACCGAGAGAGACACTGCAAACCATCTTAAAAGGACGCATTTTTATATTCCTATGCTTGTTATGAACAATTCATTGGCTGCACGGAAGCAAAATGGTTCTGGGCTTTACGCTGCCTTTACGACGGTTGACGCATTATTGACAGGCGTTTACACAAGCTTGACGCGAGATGAGCTTGTAATAGTCAGCTACATCAGGCAAGGGTGAATGTATCGCGAGATGAAAATTAAATGGAATAGATAAACAAGGCGGCCTGCGGGCCGCCTTCGCAGAGTCAGTGAAGGATACGGGTTTTAATCGTGCCTTTGATACTTTGCAATTGTTCCAATGCGGTCTGGGCATCATCGGTTTCCACATCGATAACAACATAACCAATCTTGTCACTGGTATTGAGATACTGTGCTGCGATGTTGATACCCTTTTCCGAGAACGCCTGGTTTATCTGAATTAACACACCCGGTGTGTTTTGGTGAATGTGCAGGAGCCTTGATGTACCCGTATGTTGTGGCAGGGAAACTTCCGGGAAGTTAACTGCCGATAGCGTTGAGCCGTTATCACTGTATTTGGCAAGTTTACCTGCGACTTCAATGCCAATGTTTTGCTGGGCTTCCTGCGTGCTGCCACCAACATGTGGGGTTAGAATGACGTTATCAAACTCACGCAAGGGTGAAATAAACTCTTCTTGATTGGACTTAGGTTCAGTTGGAAACACGTCAATTGCGGCGCCGCTGATCTTATCTTGTTTCAACGCGTCCACCAATGCGTCGATATCGACTACCGTGCCTCTGGACGCGTTGATCAAAATGGCGCCTTGCTTCATCGCAGCAAATTCCTTGGCACCGATCATATTTTGAGTTTGCGGTGTTTCTGGCACATGCAAGCTAATGACATCGCTGGTTTTAAGTAGCTCATTCAAGTCTTTAATTTGAACCGCATTACCTAACACGAGTTTGTCTTCAATATCAAAAAAGCGTACGCGCATGCCCAAGTGCTCGGCCAGTATACTTAGCTGGGTACCGATGTGGCCATAGCCGATGATCCCCAAGGTTTTGCCTCGGGCTTCAAACGAACCGACGGCACTTTTGAACCATTCTCCACGGTGACACGCGGCGTTTTTATGAGGAATACCACGGAACAGCAGTAATATTTCGCCCAGCACCAGTTCAGCAACTGAACGGGTATTTGAGAAAGGTGCATTGAAAACAGGGATACCGCGTACCTGCGTCGCCGTTAAGTCGACTTGGTTGGTGCCGATGCAGAAACAACCTATCGCAACTAACTTATTGGCCGCTTGCATGACATTTTCGGTAATTTGGGTGCGTGAGCGAATGCCGATGAAATGGACATCTTTAATTTTTTCAATCAATTCATCCTCGGGTAAGGACGTTTTGAGATACTCAATATTGTGATACCCGTTGGCCTTGAACGTATCGACAGCACTTTGGTGCAAGCCTTCTAGCAAGAGTATTTTAATTTTTTCTTTAGGGAGTGAAATTTTGCTCATTAATCTGTCGCTGTTATCTAAGGTTGGCCATCTGGACGTCTAAATTAGCAAAGAAGACATCGCTAGCAAAGTAAAAATTGTGCATTAATCGCATAAAAAAGGCGCTCAACGGCGCCTGATATCAGTTGATGGTTTCTACACCCTCGTCACTGCCGATCAAGATGATGTCAGCGCCGCGTAAGGCAAAGATGCCGTTGGTCACAACCCCTGGAATATTGTTGATTTTTGCTTCTAACTCAACAGGGTTCATAATCTGCAAATTAAAGACATCGATGATTTGGTTACCATTATCGGTAACTACACCTTCGCGCCACTGGGGATCACCACCGAGTTTGACCATCTCACGGGCCACGTAAGAACGGGCCATAGGGATCACTTCGATAGGTAAAGGAAAGTCGCCTAACATATCGACTTGCTTGGTTTTATCTATGATACAAATAAATTTGTCAGCGACGGCAGCAACGATTTTCTCTCGGGTCAGGGCTGCTCCACCGCCTTTTATCATATGTTTATGCTGGGTAATTTCATCTGCGCCATCAACATAAATGTCGAAACGACCAACGCTGTTGAGGTCGAGTACCTCGATCCCCAGTGCCTTTAAGCGCCGGGTTGACTCGTCCGAGCTGGAAACTGCACCTTCAATGTCATCTTTAATGCTGGCCAGCGCGTCAATAAAGTAATTGACGGTGGACCCGGTTCCAACACCAATAATCGCTCCGCTTTGTACATATTTCAGTGCTGCTTCCGCGGCACGCTGTTTGTGACTGTCCTGACTCATTAAAGGCTCCTCGAGATGCATGATTTGTTGCTATTAGGGTAGCGCAAATGCGTTCAGGTTACGTCGATAATTTGCTGGTCTGTAATGATTTTTTGTACCGGCATGTCCCAAGGTTGAGGTATGAGTCGGGGTGCTTGCTGACAATGATGGGCTACGCCGAAAACCCGCGTATTTTGCTTGTGACGTGCGAGGGTCGAGAGCGTGCGATCGTAAAAACCACCGCCCATGCCCATGCGATTGCCGTTACTGTCAAAGGCAACTAGTGGTGCAAGTATCAGTGTAATCTGCGAAAGCGGAACCAATTGGTGACAGGCTAATTGGGGCTCCAGAATACCATAGCGATTGGGGTATAGCGGGGTGTCCGGTCGATAATGAATAAACACGAGCTGACCTGGGTTAAACGGGTGCAGGACCGGCAGTACCACTTTTAGTTGTTGCTGCCAGCATTGCTGAATGAAGGGTTGTAGATCGATTTCACCATCATGGGCCAAATAACCGGCAATGACATCATCAGGCGCTAACAGCGATAGGAGTCGGGTCGAGATTGCAAGGGCAGCATCAGCTTGTTGCTGAGTGTTCAGTAAGCGCCTTTGCTGGCGATAATACTGTCTGATCTGCTGTGGCGATTGCATAGCGTAGTGGCTGACTCTCAGGACTGGTGCTAAAACCACAGTGTACCGCTATAGTTATGGTTCGGGTCAAGCCTTTGGTTAGAACACCCAGAGTGCCGCTGCCTAGTGATTGCCCATGAACCGAAAGTTCAGGGCGGAACTATCATGGTTGCCGCAGGCTTCTC
>CAXQZJ010000014.1:0-2775 GCA_964228145.1 Alteromonadaceae bacterium
TGGGGCAAAGCCAACTCCTTATGCTGGACTTTCGCAGCGGTGGTTATCTAGCCATACTCGCATAACGTGCTGTATTTGCAAGATTAACCACTCGGGACCAGCATCTGACATGTCATTATGCTTAGCTTGTTTGAGGTCAATTTGGCAACTACCAAACTGCTGTTGCTCTTCGGCATTCAACAATACGCCACGGTCGGCAGGAAAATCACCTGCCCGAATGGTCATTACCGCAAATTCATTGGTACGGGGCAGGGGTACGCGCCTATGATCCAGGGTGATCAGCGCATCCAATTGCGCGTGCTTATCACGACTATACCAGCTGGAAATATCACCGCCATTGGAATGGCCAATCAAGGTAAGGCGGCTGAAGTCGTAGGCAGGGTAGAGCCTGGCAAGCTGCTGCTTAACCACGCGCAGGGTCTGAGCGCCACGTTCCCAGTTTTCGGCGCGAGTGAATAAAAAATCGCCCTTTGTTGCCAAGGGCGGATCGCCCGGCAACTCGTGGGCGATCGCAACAACCAGATATCCTTGCTGAGAAAATAACCCTGTTAAAAAGCGATAGTCAGTATGGGGTACGCCATATCCTGCACTGAGAAAGGCAACTGGGCAGGGGGCAGAAGGCTCGCATTTATCACTTTGCTCAGGTTCGCTGATTTCTATCGGTATTTCTCGATCACGCTGGGTATCAAACAGGTACATCAGCGACTGTCCATGAGCGAGCGAGGGCAGCCACATCAGTAGCACCGCCAAGCAAAGATATTTAACAGGCATACAATTCCTTTTAGACGAAATAGCAGTGGTTTTTCACAGGGTTTAGCCAAGCACAATAAGTTACTGTAACTAAGCTTGGCATACCACGCCAGCGGTGATGCCCCAACAGGCTCACGCAGTAAGCGAAAACGCAATCACAAAGGCGATAACTCCGGCGGTAATACTCGCTTTAATATCCCATCGATTGATACTGAACGACCAGCGGCGAGGGGATAAAGGCAGCGCTGCGTCGCTAGCAGGGCAAAGCAGATCGGTGGTACTGATATTGAAGCTAGCACACACAGACTTCACAGATTCCGGCGAAGCAATGCCGTTTTTTTCCATGCGCTGTATTGTGCGCAAACTTAATCCGCTGACTTCAGCGAGGTGAGACTGACTCCAGGCGTTGGTTTCGCGTAACTGCTTCAGTTTTAAATGATTAACTTGCATATCCATGTTGGTTTGCTCCGATAAAGGGGGTGAACCCAGTATCAGGCAATGCCTTGATGTTGACTACGTCAGTACTGTGACAATACTACGTCACCGTACTGACAGCAAAGCAAGAGAACCTGTTTACATGGCAAATGTGTATCTGGCTGTTTTTACCACACCGTGGTCAAAGACAATTTGGCATTGCACCCAATGTGCATGCAACCAACTGCTAAATTCAATTTTTTTAACGGGTTCGCCGGACACCGAATAGCTGGCGAGGTGGGCAGTGCTCAATTGATGCTTAACGCTATCTTCACTCACCCCTGCGGTAAAATTACCGCACAGGAAATACACTTCTTTGCGCGCTTCATTGGCGAAAAAAGCATAAACCCCGATTACAGTAACCAGGCTGATAGTGATTCCGTAGCGCAAGAAGTGTTTGTGTAACTTCGTCATTAGGATTTTTTCTTTAAACCGTGCCAAACGGTGGCCAGAGTAATAGCTAGCGCGACGACCAGCATTGGCCATTCCTGGTGCATAACGTGCGTAGATATAGCCCCAAGCATTAGCAGGCTTAGGCAAAATGAGGCAAGTACCGACACTCTATGTAGCAGTAACCCTATGGCTCCGAGCACTTCCAGAGCGCCAACAAGGTACATAAACCACAGCGCGTAGCCCCATCGTTCAAAGGCGCTGACTTCAAATGGTAACGCAATTAACTTAGCAAAACCCGATGCAGCAAAAATTAAAAACAATAGATACGTCAACACGCGTAGTATCATGGTTACCTCGTAGCAATAAGGGTTAGTTCTTGTCTTGTTTTTCAGTTGGCATCAATTTATCGACCAGATAATTCAAAATAATTGAGATAGGTATAAACAGCACTAAAAACACCAGTAATTCCTCCAGTCCGCCTTTAGTGTTAAAGAATGCAACATGTTGCTCCAGCACATCTAAACAACGAAACGAGATAATCACCGACAAAAAAGAGCTGATAAAGGGTTTAAAATACTGCACCTCGCGGCTCCCTATTGTTCGCAAATATGCCCGACATAAACTGACATCAGGCGTGTGGAAATAAAAATGCAGTTTTACAGAGTTTGTTGCGGTACGTCTCGCTGAAGCTGTAACAAAATGCAATTTGGCGATGCATCTACCATGATAATTTCAGTGCGCTAGCCCATCCGCAATGGCAATTGTGGTAACCATAAGCGCATCTGAAGTCAACACTCAGTGCGCTCAGTCATCAACGTGAGGGCGGGCAAGACTGTCGAGAATAGCTAACTCTTGTTTTATGTCGCCGGAAGCGGATTTTGTTCGGGAGCAGCTGCTGGTGGTGTAGTTGCCATGTTCGTCGGGTCCGTACAAGTAGAGAAGGTAGGTTTGCCCTTGCTCAAAGTGGTATCCGCAGACACAGCAGGCAATGCCAATTTCGGTGTAAAACAATCCTTCAAGCTCACCTTTCCAGATTTTAAGCGGTGAAAACTGAGTACGCTGTAAGTTGTGGTTTGTAACCTGATGGTGGCCCTGTTCGGCAGACCAAACATTTGACACAAAAGGTTCCAGATACTCGACGTGCTCCGCTGTGGCCAG
>CAXQZJ010000015.1:0-7640 GCA_964228145.1 Alteromonadaceae bacterium
GTGCAACTGCCAACGCTGCGCAATAATTTGGCAGCGTTCGATAACCAACACCCAAAATTAAGCTGGGGACACTTGTTGTTTTCGGATGATGCTGCCATTGCGTTAAAAAATACCCGTCAGCTCCTGATCGTCAGAGACCCCTATGACTGGGTACTGGCACGGGCACGGTTTTTTCTGTCAGACACCTTTCAAGGCGGCATGGAACATTTAAAAGGTGGAAACGTATCCATCGAGCAGATGCTGAATATGATGATATTTGGCATTTATCAGAAAGCGCCAACCTTGAATGAAATTTTCACTCACAATGGCGTAGCCTGGTTAGGGACAGGGGTGCAATTGGTGCGTTATGAAGATTTGGTGAAGCATCTGAAGAACATTGATAGCCCCGACGCGTTTGCGTTTTTCAGCAATCTGCTGGCGCCACTGGGCTTTAATCAGTTGCCTGATGATTGGAAGCAGCGCGTGTTGATAGGCGCTGATCGAAAGCAAAGTGGGACTGCAAGAGAGAATCTACGTGGGCTAGAGACCACATTCCCGGATATTTTACCAGATGAGCAAAAAAGGTTAGTGGATTATGCAGCGCCGGGTTTGCGCAAATTGTTAGGCTACGAGAACTAATTATGAAAAAACTGGTTGTTGTAGGCGGCGGTTCTGCTGGTTGGATAGCCGCAGCCTATTTGCATGGCGCCTTAAATCAACAAGGCCGGGAGAAAAACGTCGATATTCATTTGGTTGAGTCACCTGATATTCCGAGGATTTCAGTGGGCGAGGCAACCGTACCGGCCATTCAGCACATATTGAAAGTGGTGGGTATTGATGAACTGGCATTTATGAAAGCTACGGATGCCAGCTTTAAGCAGTCGATAAAGTATGTGAACTGGGTGCAAAACGACAACAGTCATTACCATCACCCTTTTAGCCGTTTACGGGTCACGCCGTTGGACAAAAGTGGCGAGCGTTGGCTGAAGAGTGATAGAAAGATACCCTTTATGGAAACGGTATCAACCCAACCCTTGATTTGTGAGATGGGTTTAGCCCCCAAGGTGGCGAAGCCAAGAGCGCAAACGCCACTCAGCTATGCGTATCATATGAATGCACAAAAATTTGCAGATTATTTGCGTGACGTTTCTGTTTCCCGTGGGCTTACACATACGCTGGCTAATTTAGTTTCTGTGCAAAAGCGCGGAGATCAACATATTCAGAGTGTTACTCTGTCGGATGGTCAGATACTAGAGGCTGATTTGTTCGTCGATTGTACCGGTTTTAAGGGCTTGCTAATGAAGCAACAATTGGGTGCAGAGTATCAGTCGTTGGCCCAATACTTGTTGTGTGATCGCGCCGTGACCATGCACATTCCTTATGAGAGTCATTACCCCGGTGAAATTCGGCCTTATACCACTGCAACGGCGCTCTCGAATGGTTGGATTTGGGATATTCCTATGAACAACCAACGTTCAGTGGGTTACGTTCACAGTAGTCACTTTATTGATAAAGAACAGGCTGAACGGGAAATGCGTAGTTATCAGGGCGATGATACCGACCAATTAGCCAGTCGTTTTGTTGATTTTCAAGTGGGGACGCTACGTAAGCATTGGATTGGCAACTGCCTGGCAATTGGTCTTGCTGGCGGTTTTATCGAACCATTGGAGTCAACCGGCTTATATTTAGCGGATCTGGGCGCGGTGTTGTTGGCCGAACATTTCCCTGATAGCGCAGAAGACATGCCACTAATGGCGGGACGCTACAATCGCCTGATGCGAAATCGTTATTTTGAGATTCTCGACTTCATTAACATGCATTATTGCCTGACAAAACGTACCGACACTGAGTTTTGGCGAACCGTGCAAATGCCAGAGCATATAAACGATCGATTAAAGGCAAAGTTGGACTACTGGAAACGTAAGCCGCCCAGCGCGTCAGATTTTCAGGATCAATGGTGGCCAGGCATGTCGACCTCGGATAGCGGTATGGCTGATACCAGACCGCTTACGGACACGGCGGGGATTTGGAATCATGAAAGCTATGAATGCATTCTCTATGGTATGCATTTTGGCGAGCAGGAGTACAATCGTAAGTACGGAGAACAGCGACCACCTTTAAGTGTTAATCCGGAGCTAATACAGCGTTTGCAAGCAGCCAGACAAAGTCTGCCGCGGCACAGTTTATGGCTTCAGCAAATGTTAGGGGCGAAACAGTATCCCTTGCACAAAAAGCCTGCGGGTTGGAATTAATCACATATCGGGGCTGTAGGGCCCCGATTTATTAGGCGCTGCGTTGAACAGCTATGTGTGCCAAGCCTATCAGAGCTTGTTTGTAATCACTATCAGGAACAATGGTAAGGGCATCTATGGCTTGCTGGGCAGCTTGCTCAGCCTGTTGGCGGGTGTAATCTAACGCGCCAGTGGTAGCCATAATGTCCAAAATGGCTTTCAGATTGGCCAGGCCATCACCGTTTTTTATCGCATCATGGATAAGCTGGCGACCCGCCTCATCGGTGTTCCACATAGCATACAGCAGTGGTAGCGTAGGCTTGCCTTCTGCCAAGTCATCACCGACATTTTTACCCATGTCGTCAGCGTCAGAGGTGTAATCCATCACGTCATCAATGAGCTGGAACGCGGTACCGAGATACTTGCCATAGTCCTGCATGGCTATTTCGATCTCTTCGCTCTGATCGGTTAAAATCGCGGCCAATTGAGTAGCTGCTTCGAACAGCCGTGCCGTTTTACTGTAAATGACCTGCATGTAACGCTCTTCGGTGGTCTCCGGGTCATTACAGTTCATTAATTGTAAGACTTCACCTTCAGCGATAACATTGGTGGAATCAGACAATATTTGCATAACCCGCATGCGCTCCAGTGACACCATCAACTGGAATGAACGGGTATAAAGGAAGTCACCGACCAATACGCTGGCTTGATTGCCGAACAAGGCATTCGCGGTTTCCCGTCCCCGTCGCATGGTCGACTCGTCGACCACATCATCGTGTAGCAACGTGGCAGTATGAATAAATTCAATGATTGCGGCGAGGGTGTGGTGTTGATCGTTTTTGATCCCCAGGGCGCGGGCAGCTAATACTGCCAATAACGGCCGCAATCGCTTGCCGCCGCTGTTAACTATGTAAAAGCCGAGTTGATTGATCAGGGCGACATCGGATGTAAGCTGTTGTTGTATAAGCTTATTGACTTCGAGCATGTCAGCATCAGTAAGCTGACGGATTTGCGAAAGTTGCATTCGAACCTGCTGAACCTTTGTTTAGTGGCGGCGATTTTTACAAATTTCGCCAGTTCGATCCAGTCGCCCGCGATGGAATGCCGATTGTACGAAATAAATGCAAATTTGCTCTTGCGATTAAAACCGCTATACCGTAGAATTCGCGCCCTGTTTTGAGAATCTATTACGCCTATATTAAGGCGTTACAATGAGCGGAGTTAATTATGTACGCGGTTTTCCAAAGTGGTGGTAAACAACACCGTGTGACTGAAGGTCAAACCGTTCGTTTGGAGAAGCTGGAAGTAGCACCTGGCGAAGCTATCGAGTTCGACAATGTTCTGATGGTAAGCAACGGTGACGACGTTAAAATCGGCACTCCTTACGTAAGTGGCGGCAAGATTACTGCTGAAGTAGTCAATCACGGTCGTGGCGATAAAATTACTATCGTCAAGTTCCGTCGCCGTAAGCATTCCCGTAAGCAAGCGGGTCATCGTCAGTGGTTCACGGAAGTGAAAATCACTGGTATCAGCGCCTAAGAGGAGTAACGACAGATGGCACATAAAAAGGCTGGTGGTAGTACCAAAAACGGTCGTGATTCTGAAAGTAAACGCCTTGGTGTTAAGCGTTTCGGTGGTGAATCTGTATTAGCGGGCAACATCATTGTTCGTCAACGCGGTACTCGCTTCCACGCTGGTGACAACGTAGGCCTGGGCCGTGACCACACTTTGTTCGCTTTAACCGATGGTAAAGTGAAATTCGAAGTTAAAGGTCCACAGAATCGTAAGTTTGTAAGCATCGAAGCTGAATAAGCTGCGCTTTCACAACGAAATATAAAGGCCCCGCTTATGCGGGGCTTTTTTTTGAAATCGGCGTATGACAGTTGCCTTTCTTCGCGCTGTCAGTAGGCTAAGCTAAAAGATTTACACATCAGGTAAACGAGATGAAATTTGTAGATGAAGCGGAAATTAGAGTTGAAGCTGGCGATGGCGGCAACGGCATTATCAGTTTCCGACGTGAAAAATATGTTCCCAAGGGCGGTCCCGATGGTGGTGACGGTGGCGACGGTGGACACGTTTACCTGGTTGCAGACGAAAATTTAAATACCTTAATTGACTACCGGTTTGAACGCTTCCATCGTGCTGAGCGTGGTCAAAACGGGCAAAGAACTAATTGCACCGGTAAAGCCGGTGCAGATTTGGAATTACCTGTGCCAGTAGGGACCCGGGCGACTGACGCTGATACTCATGAACTGCTGGGTGATTTAACCCGACACGGTCAACGCTTGCTGGTCGCAAAAGGTGGCTTCCATGGTTTAGGGAATGCTCGCTTTAAGTCCAGTACCAATCGTGCCCCACGACAAAAGAGTAACGGTACGCCGGGAGATATTCGCAACCTAAAACTCGAGCTGATGTTGCTTGCTGACGTTGGCTTGCTGGGCTTGCCGAATGCCGGCAAATCCACCTTTATTCGCAGTGTGTCTGCCGCCAAGCCGAAGGTGGCTGATTATCCTTTTACCACCCTGGTGCCGAATCTGGGCGTGGTGCGTCTTGACCAGCAACGAAGTTTTGTCATCGCAGACATTCCCGGCTTAATCGAAGGTGCTGCCGATGGTGCTGGTTTGGGGATTCGTTTCCTTAAACATCTGGAGCGCTGTCGGGTGTTGTTGCATATGATCGATGTATTGCCAGTGGATCAATCTGACCCGGTTGAAAACGCCAAAGCCATAATTGCTGAGTTGGAAAAGTACAGTCCTAAACTGGCGGAAAAGCCGCGTTGGTTAGTGTTCAATAAAGTAGATCTGCTTTTGCCAGAGGAAGCTGAAGAGGTCTGTCAGCGGATTTTAGATGAATTGGCATGGGAAGGTGAGCACTTCCAGATATCTGCTTTCCAAAAGCATAATACCGACGAACTGTGTAATTCGGTGATGAACTACCTCGATAGCTTACCGGCCATCGAAGACGAGTTAGAGGCTAACCAGGAAATGTCTTTCGATTGGGGGGACAGTCAGCCTCAGGTTGTCGCAGAGGATGATCTTGACGACGACGATGACTTCGATGACGATGATTATGATGTAGAAGTGATTTACGAGCGGTAAGGAAGCACAGTGTGAAGATTTCCATGATTGCGGCGATGGCGGCCAACCGGGTGATTGGCAAGGATAACGATATGCCCTGGCACCTCCCCGCTGACTTGAAACATTTTAAATCAGTTACAATGGGAAAGCCGGTAATCATGGGCCGTAAAACCTACCAGTCGATTGGCCGGGCCCTGCCGGGGCGACGCAATATCGTCCTCACCCGGGATCCACACTTCAGTTTGACTGACGCAGATGTAGTTGCAGGGCCACAGCAGGCTATGGCGCTGGTCGCCGACTGTGATGAAGTCATGGTTATCGGCGGCGGTATGGTATATCAGCAGTTTCTACCCTACGCAGATTATTTGTATCTGACCTTCATTCAGGCCGAGATAGAGGGAGATACCCAATTCCCGGATTATACTCAAACTGCAAAATGGCAAGAGGCCAATCGTGTTATTTACCCTAAGGACGAAAATAATCCTTGTGACCTGCATTTTGTCACACTGAAACGCCAGCCCTAATTCACCATATTATTAGTTTCTCTATCCTATTTATTAAATCATTGTTAGCAATGTGTGCCTTTGTTGTTGCGCAATGAGCGGGTTTTGTACAGGGTGACATACTTTGTAACAAATGCCGAACAACGCAAATCTCGCGGTTTACCGCGCTATTTAACAGTACGCTGAAATATTTCTCCTAAAAAGTTCAAAAATTTACACAGCTTTGACACTTGTAATCCTTGTGTAAACTAATTATGGTCGAGAGTGTGCGGCTAATTTCTACCCGATTAGCTTCAACATAAAAAAAACAATCAACTCCCAGGGAGACACATATGTTAAACAAGAGTCGAATTGCTAAGGCAATTCAATACTCTCTGCTTTGCGGCTCAATGGCTGTCGTTCAAGCAGGTTGGGCTCAAGAAGCCCAAGACGACCTGCTAGAAGACGAAGCAGAGGAAGAAATTGAGAAAGTCGTTATTACCGGCTCTCGTATCCGTAGTCAGGAATTCTCCAGTGCTTCACCGATTCAGGTGATTGACGGTGATATTTCACGTGAGCTAGGTTTATTTGACGCAGCTGAATTGCTGCAAACTACCTCACAATCTTCAGGCCTGCAGATTGACAACACTTTTGGTGGTTATGTACTGGATAATGGTCCTGGTGCATCTACTATCGGTTTCCGTGGTCTTGGTGCAGCACGTACTCTGGTTTTAATCAACGGTCGTCGAGTCGCTCCTGCCGGTGTAGGTGGCGCACCTACTTCTCCGGATTTGAACCTGATTCCAACAGTGATGGTTCAGCGAATCGAAAACTTGTTTGATGGCGCATCAACGGTTTATGGTTCAGATGCGGTTGCAGGTGTGGCTAACGTCATTCTGCGTAAAGACGTTGAAGGTTTTGAAGTTCAGGCTTCTTACACTGATCCTAAAGGTGACGGTGCAGAAGAGTCAGTCCTGTCATTGATGTGGGGACAATCTTCTGATAATGGTTATATCGCTATCGGCGGTGAGTACTATGATCGTGAGCCTCAGACTATTGGTCAGAACCCCTTTATCAAAGGCTGTAACGAAGTTCACTATGAAACACCCGACGGTCAGATTTTGTCTGAATACCGTGGTCTGGGCCCCATCGATTATATCGATTCCTGTAAGTTGGCGACCACTAACCGCCTGATTATTCCGGGTGGAAACCCATTCGGTAACATTTGGCGTACCAACGGAACCTCTAACTTGGGTATTCCAAACTTCTCAGATACCACAGTCCCTACCGGCTGGGATATTTATTCTCCAGATTGGTACCCGGGTGATAGTAACGGTGACGGTATTCTGGATAACTCATTCATCGATAGCGATGGTGATGGCCAGGTTGACGTAAACCTACAAGACCCCTTCTATAACTTTGACAAAACAGATTACGCGCAATCGGGACACTTCGTAAGCCCGCTTAAGCGTTTCAGTGTATTCGCCAACGGTGAATACAATCTGATGGACGATAACGACACAACGTTGTTCTTCGAAACCTTGTATGCTCGTCGTAGTTCTGACGTATTTAATTCAGGCTCGCAATTCTTCGAGTGGATTCCAACTACAAACCCACTGAACCCTTGTGGTGACTTCGGTGTGGATTGTTACGGCTCTGCTATCAATGACCTGGGCTTCTTCTGGGGACCAACCGAAGTTCGTCCGGTTATGTACATCCGCGGTGACCGTGAATACAACAACGTAGATGTTTATCAGTATCGCGCAGTGGCCGGTGCAACAGGTAACATCGGTGGATTGGATGATTTCGGTGAAGGTAACTGGTACTACGAGGCGTCGTTCTCTTACAGTGCTTCAAACGGTAAGAACGTA
>CAXQZJ010000016.1:0-4628 GCA_964228145.1 Alteromonadaceae bacterium
TTTCGTCAGTTTCGTCATCACTATGGCCGCAACCCGCTCAAAAGCCGCCGGGGTTAGCTGCCACTGTGATGGGTCATGCTATCCTCTGAACTTAAACTTTATGGGATTCTGACCACACCCTCAATTGCTCGAGAATATCTAACGCCGAACGACCAAACTCTGTTAGCGAATAAGCCACTGCGACCGGCCGCTCACTCAATACTTCACGGGTCACCATTCCTTGTGCCTCAAGCTCTTTAAGTCGTTGATCTATCATCTTTTTGCTTGCACCACCGAGCTGCCTTGCCAAGTCGTTAAACCTGACAGGCTGATCTTTCAGGTGATAAATAATCGAGCCTGTCCACTTGCCACCAATGATCCGCATACCCTTTTCAATGGCACAGGGTTCCAGGCACGCATTCAAGACTTTTTTCCTGCCTTTAGCATCTGTTTTTACAACACTTTCCACAAGCAACACTCATAAATAACTAGGTTACTAAAAGTATACTAGTTGATTAAAGTAACCACAATATTAAACTAATCTCAGTCGTAATACACATCACTATTACCAATGAGGCCTGTTTATGAAAAATGTTTACATCATTGATGCTCACCATCCTTATCCGTTTGCCCCGGGCAAGCTAAACACCACATTAACTGAGCGAGCGACTCAGCAGTTGACTCAACGAGGTTATCAAGTCAGAACCACTCAAACTCACACCGACTACGTGGTGGAACAGGAGCTAGCTAACCACCAATGGGCTGACGCTGTCATTGTTCAGTTTCCACTTAACTGGATGGGGGTACCTTGGAGTTTTAAGAAATACATGGATGACGTATATACCGCAGGTATGGCGGGTGCGCTGTGTCAGGGTGACGGCCGGACAAGTGACAACCCCAAAGCAAACTATGGCCGAGGTGGAACACTAAAAGGCACTTACTACATGATGTCGGCAACCGCTAATGCACCCGCAGAGGCATTCAATGATCCGTCAGAGTTTTTTGCAGGCAACAGCCTTGATGATTTGTTATTGCCAATGCATATGAATTTTAAGTTTTTCGCCATGCAGGCAATGCCGACATTTGCCTGTTTCGATGTCATGAAGAATCCCGATATCGACACTGATCTTGCTCGTTTTGACGCGCATATCGCCGCTAATTTTAAGGAGCTCTAACATGACAAATACTACGATAAAGCGTCATCCGGGTTCGGCATTTCCACAAATTTCAGTACCTTTTTCGAAAAGTACGATAACCTTAGGAAAACCCCAGCCCCCCTATGACTGGCAGCTCGTGGTGGTTTACCGCGGCCAGCATTGCCCGTTATGTACCCGCTACTTGAATGAATTGGAAAATCATCTTGCGGATTTTCATCATGCCGGGGTTGAGGTTGTTGCAGTCTCTGCCGATAGCGAAGCGCAACTGCGCTTGCATAAACAGAAGCTGTCAGTGAGCTTTCCTGTCGCCCATGGCTTAAGTCTCGAGCAAATGGAATCGTTGGGATTGTTTATTTCAAATCCTCGTTCTGAACAAGAAACGGATCACCCGTTCGCAGAGCCTGCGTTGTTTGTGGTCAATGAGCGCGGCGATCTGCATGTAGTGGATATCTCCAACAACCCCTTTGTACGGCCTGACCTGAAAACCCTGTTAAACGGCATTAACTGGATCCGTGACCCGGATAACAATTACCCAATCCGGGGCACCCGCAGTTATTAGTGCTCTATTGGCTCTTCCACGCCGCTATCAGCGCGGCGTGTTTTATCTAACGCTGCATACAAATACTCGGTAAAGAAGCCGTGCATAAGAAAACGTTGACTCAAATTCCATGGGCCGACTAGGTATAGAGGGAATTTGTTGTATGCCATTTCGGCCAAATTGGGTTGCTGTAAAATATCACTTAATCGCAACGCGATTGACTGATCCAGATTAAAACCGTTTATCGCATCCCGATATTCTTCGCGAGTCAGTAACAGGCAGAATAAGCACATAAACAAGGCGTGAGCGCTCTCAAAATCAACCACCTGGGTACGACGCTTTTTCACTTCAAAATGCTGCATGTTAATCGGTTGCCAAGCCGACCAATCGCGCTTGCCGGACGACGATTGCCCTTGCTCCCAATAGCCCAGTTCTGCAAACACCCGAAACAGTTCCTGATCGTGTTTTACAAAGCTGTCTTTACGCATATCTGCAATGGTTTTGGGGTATAAACGCAGTAACGCCGGGGGTGTTTTGCCTGAGTTAGTGGCAAGGAAATTCAGCAAGTTCGATTCTGTTGCGTAGTGCCTCAAAATCAATAAGTTAGCCTCATGACTCACAAAGTACTTACAAAACCAACAAATGGTCGCTTGCAACGCCCCGTGAGCACTAAACTGAGGCAAAGGTAACCGCTTGATAAACCAGGTAAGGTGCAACAACACAGCAAATATGAGTTGTAACAAGGGACGCACCGTCCAACGAAAAGGATTATCCAGGTCTTTAAGCCACAAATTAACCGCGCTGGGCTCAATCGGGAATGAGTTATCGAATTGCAAAGCGTTCAAATAAGCACTGCGTTGACGGTTATTCATCAATACACTCCAACTGCAAACAATACAGGCGCGCGACGACTTTGGCCGTGGCCGCAATACGCGCGCTGTCGTGCTCGTCCCGACACACACTGTCGAGCATCTGGTATAGTTTTTCCATATGCGCATCGTCATTTTCGCCGTGGTAACGCATAAAATTTACCGCATCGCTTAAGCCAGTGAGTTCGGTGATGCGCTGTGCCCAATTATTCGCCATTTTGTGCCCTAACCCTTCTATGATCCACATAGCCCCGAGCAAATCGATGGGGTTAGGTAGTGAGGCCCGGTACATCATAAAGCCATGCAGGGCATCACTGCCGGTGTTACGTTTTCCTTGCTGGATGTCATTAATCTGGCCGCCAGCTCTTTCATAATCCTGCTCCAGATGCAGATAATCTTTATGTTCTTCACGGGCATGGCCAATCACCATTGAACGTACCTCGGCATAGTCACGATCAAACGAAGACGCGCCCCGTGAAATCCACCGCGCCCCTTCAATCACTTGCTGACGCAAATTAAACAACAATGCCAGATAGTCTTTTTGGGTAAACTGCCCATGCTCAAGTCGTTTAATGATGGGCACCTTGTTTAAACGGCGTTCAAACTCAAACCATACGGTCATTAAGTCTTGTAAACACTGCTGGGCAGCTGGATTGAGTGATGCTGACATAATTACTCCACCACAGTTAAATGCATAAAGGCCACATTAAAGCGGCCACTTTCAGGCACCATGCACAGCAACGTATCACCGGGCTTGTGGGCTTGGGTACGGCGAAACTCGTCGAGCATAATAAAAATTGACGCACAGCCCGTATTACCCCGCTCATACAGATTGGTATACCAGCGCGACTCAGGAATCATTGCCCCTGCGCGGGTCAACATATCGATAATTTTTTGTTTAAAAAAATGCGACGAGTAGTGACATAGCAAATGGTCGACCTTGTCTGGCGTGATTAAGCCTTGTCGAATTAAACGTAAAAAACCATCGACACCGACTTTGACAATATTATCCAGCAAACGCACGTCCTGACGTAACAACAAAGCACCGGCCTTTTCTGCATCGGCATAGCAATGAAAGTCCTGCCAGGTACGAGAATCCTGGCTATCCGACGGCTCGCCAACACTCATACAAGTTGGAAAGGCATCCGCGTGAGAAAAGCTCTTAATCCAATCAACCCGATAACTGAGCCCTCTCGGACGGCTTTCCAGCAACCAGGCACCGGCACCATCGGACAACATCCAACGTAAAAACTCCGAGTTAAAATCTGGAGATGACTGAGTTAGCGCTTCGTAACGGCTGGCTTTAAACAGGCGCGAGACCAGTTCGCTACCCACCACCAGCGCACGTTCGTGCTCCCCACACCGCAACGACATCCAGGCATATTTCATTGCCATCATGCCCGCCGAACAAATACCGTGAGACGTGCTGATTTCAGCGTCTTCAATACCCAATCTCGCCTGTACCAACGAGCTAAAGCCAGGCAATACTCTGTCACCCTGACTGGTCGCGCAGCTGAGCAAGGGAATATCCCGGGCTTCAAGCGCCACGGCATCGAGGCAATTCTGAGCGGCATGAGCTGCCATTTGTTCATTCTCGATCTGGGTTTGATGCTGTGCATCGATTGCATAGTGGCGCTTTAATATGCCATTAGATGCCAAAATGCGTTTTGTCAGTCGGCTTGGCTTACCGTGTATCAAGCCCAAGTGGGCTTCTATTTGGCTATTGTCCACCGCAGGACCGGGCAGATAGTGTCCCGTGCTGGTGATATACACACTCATAACCCAACTCCGCGGTATTTCACCCAGGCACAGCGGGCCATTTCCTCAATGTAGGGGATAACGCAAGCCACCAGCATAAAGGTAATGTACATCGGCAGATAACCCTCCCCTCCCCAAGGGGCTTCAATGAGTTTGAAGTCAAATGCGCCCTGCAAGTCTTGGGTGAATAGCTTGATCGATACCGGCCAATTAATCACGAAAATAATCGACAGCATGTACAGCGGCAGTGTGGCCAAATAGCTGTGGGCGTGCATTTCCCAGATACTGATATGACGTTTAGGCGCAGCATAGTGAACATCATAATGG
>CAXQZJ010000017.1:0-25785 GCA_964228145.1 Alteromonadaceae bacterium
CCAAGGCATTACCGCCCAGCGTACGTGGGTAAACCTGTAAATTATCATATTCTGGACCCAGCGTGATAGTGCTGCCATCGGGTCCTGTGATGGTTTGAGGGAAACGGATAATCCCCTTTGGTCCGATCGTGTTGTTCTCAAAACCACGGACTGTATCACTTCCCCCAGCTCTGAACAGCTCGAAGAACGGTAGGAACTGATCATGTCCGTCCACCGATCCATAGCCATTACCATAAGCCAACTGGGTGCGAACCAAGAACGACCAACTGTGGTCACGGGCCAGTGGATAATAGAACTTAGACTCCCAATTTAACTTATAGAAGTTCAGATCCGAATTTGGTGTCGTTGCTGACACGCTGGCCCGTTGCATTGAGCCGTCCGTAGGGAATACCCCGCGGTTCAACGTTGAGCGGTACCAACCTGCACTTAACTGGAAAGTATCAAAGCTCAGCGACGCATCCGGATTCAGTGGGTCTGCAAACACATCGTAGAAGTTGCGGAACTGTTCATAGCGTTGCGTCGGTGAGACTTCCTGATGCTTATAGGTTAAACCAAAGTTCAGGCGGTTAAACTCATTAACCGGGTAACCAAAGTTAGCGCCCACACCAAAGGTTTTGCTGTTGTACTGCACCAAGTTTGCCTGACCGGCATCAAATTCTGAGTAGAAAATACTGCCACCCAAGCTGATACCATCAATGGTAAAGTAAGGATCGGTGTAAGATATCGTCGCACTCTTTTGATACGAAATGGTATTAATATTAAAGGCCAGTTGTTTGCCCGTTCCCAGGAAGTTATCCTGTTGAACACCTGCCTGTAAGCTCAGCCCGGTGGCATCACCATAACCGATACCGGCGGTAAACGAGCCCGATGGCTGTTCTTTGACGTTAAAGATAACATCAACCTGGTCTTCTTTACCGGGTATACGCACCGTTTCAAAGTCGTTTTCTTCAACGTAAGTCAAACGTGAAATACGATTTTTACTTGATTCGAGCAGGTTATTAGACAACCAGCTGCCTTCCATTTGCACGACTTCGCGGCGGAAGACTTCGTCAGATGTGACAGTATTTCCACGGAAAATAATACGTCGTACATTGATACGCTGACCAGGATCCACCGACAATGTCAGCTTCACGGTTTTGGTCTCGTCATCAATTTCAGGAATCGTGGTTACCGTTGGGAAAGCATAACCAAATCGGCCTAAATACTTGGAAATAAATTCTTCTGCGTAAGTCACCTGAGCAAGACTATAAAGCTCACCTGCCCTAACCGGTAGCAATGCCTGAACGATTTCTTCTTTACCGAGCAGGTCACCGGTCAATGTCACTTCAGACACTTCGTACTTTTCACCTTCTGAAATGTTCAGAGTGATGTAAACACCAGATTTATCAGGCGTCATTGCAACCTGAGTTGACTCGATATTAAACCGCAAGTAACCACGGTCCATGTAATAGCTACGAATCTTTTCCATGTCGCCAGAAAGCTTTTGTTTCTGGTAGCGGGTTTCCGACCTGAAATCCCACCCTGGCGTGCCATACTGCATTTCCATCTGGTCCAGCAGTTCTTGATCTTCGAAGGTGCTATTACCGACAATGTTAATCTGTTGAATTTCTGCCGCGTCACCTTCTTCAAACGATAGCTTCAGGTCCACACGGTTACGTGGTAACGGCGTTACAATCGCATTTACGTCAGCGTTATATTTACCCACACTGTAATAAAAGTCTTTCAGACCGTTCTCAATTGAGGTCAGAATCGTTTTATCCAGCGGTTCACCGATACGAATATTGTTCTCGTCAAGGGATTCCTGTAATTGCTCATCTTTGATGTCATCGTTGTCTTCAAAGGTGATGTTGGCAATCGTCGGACGCTCGCGCACCTGCACAATCAGGGTATCGCCATCCCGCAATACTTTAATGTTTTCAAAGTGTGAAGACGCATACAGTGAGCGAATCAACTGGGCGATGCGGAAGTCATTCATTTTATCGCCGACCTGCACCGGAATGTAGGTCAGGGCAGCACCTAGCGCAACACGCTGTAGGCCTTCTACTTTAATGTTCTCTACGACGAATTCGCTTTGGGTCTGTGCGACAGCCTGTCCACAGGTCGCCATCAAACATGCTACGGCTAACTTTTTTAACTTCATTTGTTGTTATTCTTCCAAACTACCCTGGTTGAGCGGCTGTAAACACATTACAACCGACCAAAATCATTAAAAATAGCTACAGTCATCATTACAAACAGCAAGGCTGCGCCAATTCTGTAACCTATTTCCTGCACCCGTTCTGAAACTGGCTTTCCTGTCAGCCACTCGAATGCATAAAACATCAGGTGTCCACCATCTAACACTGGTATAGGCAGCAAATTAATGATGCCCAGACTGACACTGATGATCGCCAAAAACCGAAGAAAGTACGCCACTCCATAATCAGCACTCACCCCTGCGCCTTGTGCAATTGACACAGGACCGCTGAGGTTTTTAACAGAGATATCACCGGTAAACAATTTACCAATGGCACTAAACGTAAATCTGACAAAACGCCAGGTCTCTGCACTGCCGAGGGCGACCGCCTCCCATGGCCAATATTGTTGTTCCAACAACATGGATTCAGGCCAAGGTTGTTGTGTTGCGACGACACCGAGAAAACCCCGTTGTTGATCTGGCTCGCCAACACTATCCAGTTGCACGTCAACTGACAAGGCCTGATTACCTCTTTCGAGCAAAAGTGTAACATTTTCACCCGGTCGATCAGCAAGGTAACCTTGTATTTGTCCCCAATCATCCTGCCAAGTTCCATCTACACCCACAATTTTATCGCCGGGTTGTATTCCAGCGCGCTGCGCAGGGCTATCTTCGGCGACTTGTGCAATATTTCCGGTCACAGGAGGACGATATGGCGCAAAACCAAGTGTAGTGAAGGGCGATTGCTTCTCCGGGTCGAATTGCCAACCTGTGGTGTCCATGGTTCGCTCAACGCTACGGGAATGATCTTCCGGTATCACTTGCAAAGTGATACTCGCGTCACCTATATGTCTTGTTAATTCAAGTCTTGCAGCTTCCCATGTGGGGGTTTTAGCCCCTTCTACCGCGACAATTTGATCGCCTGGCTGTAAGCCCGCTGCATCAGCAATACTGCCCTGAGTTACGTCGCCGATAAAAGGCTTTACTGACGTCATGCCAACCATAAACATCACAGCTAACGCGAAAATGGCAAAAATAAAATTCACCGCAGGCCCTGCGGCAATAATCGCCATTCGCTTTGCAACACTTTGACGATTAAAGGCGTAAGGTAAGTCAGCTTCATTGACTTGCTCGGCGCGTTCGTCGAGCATTTTAACGTAACCGCCCAGAGGAATCGCTGCTATGACGTATTCAGTGCCCTTTTTATCATGGGTACGCCAAAGTGCCTTACCAAACCCGATAGAAAAACGTTGTACCTTGACCCCGCACTTACGTGCTACGTAAAAGTGACCCCATTCATGAACAGCAACAAGGGTACCAATTGCGAGAATAAAAAAGCCCAAACTCCATAATATATCCAACATACTAAGCTGCGCCTTTTACTGCTTGTAAAGCTAAACGACGAATCTGACCGTCGTACTCAATCACACTGTCGATGCAGGTTAAAGACTGCTCATTTGCTAAATCTAACGTCGCCCGATTAATATCTGCAATATCAGTAAAGCGAATATGTCCCTGCAGGAATGCCTCGACCGCTACTTCGTTGGCGGCATTTAACGCGGTGCTGGCAAACTGGGCTTGAGCGGCTGCATCAATGGCCAATTTAAGATTGGGAAAGCGGGCGAAATCAGGGCGGAAAAAACTAAAATCGGTCAGTGCAGCAAAGTCCAGTGCTGCCACGCCTGATTCAATGCGCTCAGGATACGCCATAGCATGGGCGATCGGCGTGCGCATATCCGGATTACCCATTTGCGCTAACACCGACCCATCTTTGTACTGCACCATGGAGTGAATCACAGATTGAGGATGAATAACCACGTCAATATCTGCCGGTTTAACCCCAAATAACCAGCAAGCTTCGATAAACTCTAAGCCTTTGTTCATCATGGTGGCTGAGTCTACCGATATTTTTCGCCCCATCGACCAATTCGGGTGAGCACAGGCTTGCTCTGGTGTTTTGTTTTGCAATTGTTCGATCGGGCAGTCACGGAATGGCCCACCAGAGCCTGTCAGTAAAATTTTACTGATACCTGCGCCCTTCAAGTCTGCATACCGGTAACTGGTAGGTAAACATTGGAAAATCGCATTGTGCTCACTGTCGATAGGCAAAATAGTGGCGTTGTTATCAGCGGCGGCGCGAATGAAGAGCTCACCGGACATAACCAGTGCTTCTTTGTTTGCCAATAAAACTTGTTTTCCTGCTTTCACAGCGGCGAACGAGGGCAATAACCCTGCGGCACCGACGATAGCTGCCATTACCTGAGTGACATCGTCTGCACTTGCCACATCACACAATGCCTGAGGCCCTGCGTGGATCTCACACTGGAGATTAGCACTACTGGCCTGCTGCTTGAGACTGTCATACAGCGCAGATTGAGCTACCACCAGGTGTTTTGGCTGACAGATTTTGGCTTGTGCAATTAAGGTGTCAATATCACTGTGGCAAGTCAGTGCATAAACTTGGTATTGCTCAGGATGCCGAGCAATGACATCCAATGTGCTTTTACCTATTGAGCCGGTCGCGCCAAGCACAGTCACCTGATGCATCATGCAATCCACATGACATAACAAAAAGTGAAAACAGGGAAGGCGGCAGTGAGGCTGTCTATGCGATCCAATATACCACCATGACCAGGAAGTAACTTACCGCTGTCTTTTATACCGACCGTACGTTTAAACATACTTTCGTTCAAATCACCCAGTGCCGACACACCGACCGTGATTACACCGATTAAGAAATGCAATGCAATCTCACCACCTTCAACATCAAAATGGAACGCAGCAAAGCCGATGATCGCCAACGAGGCCATTACCCCACCATATAACCCCTCAAGGGTTTTACCCGGAGACACATTTGGGCGCAATTTACGTCGGCCGAATTTGACACCAGTAAAGAACGCCCCGATATCAGCAGCCCAAACAATGCCGAGCACATAAAAAATCATCGAGGCGCCAAAATAAGGATCCAGGTTAAAGTCTTTGGTTCGCAGTGCAACAATAGCCACCCAAGTAGGTATTAGTGTCAGCACACCGAAAATCGCCCGCATGGAGATACTGTTACGCCAAAGTGCCGTTTTGCGTGGGTACGCCAGAATCATAAACAGTGAAATCAGCCACCAGCCACAGGCAACACCCAATATACTGGTGTAAACCGGCGTTAGGCCTTGCACTGTCCAAATCTGTTCGATAGGTACCAAATAGGTTAGGCCCCAACACAATGCCGTTAACAACATCGCATATACCGCTTTAGCAGGTCGCCAGTAAATACCAGACAATTGCGCCCACTCGTAGCCACCGAGCCCCACAATCAAAGCAATCACAATTTCGAATTGCTGTAGGGGGAGAAATAAAATGGCGCCCAGAGCCAAGGGTGCCAGGACTAATGCTGTTATTATTCGTTGTTTTAGCATGATTATCCTTATGCCTGCTGCTCGACTTGCTCGCCGGTTTGACCGAAGCGGCGTTGCCGTGAAGCAAAGTCATCTACTGCTTTCTGGAATTCATTATCGTCAAATTCCGGCCACAATAGTTCAGTAAAGTAGAGTTCTGCGTAAGCTGCCTGCCACAGTAAAAAATTGCTGATGCGATGATCTCCGCCAGTTCGGATCATAAGATCTAACTCTGGCAGACCGTGCAACGAGGTATGTTGGTCTAGCAAGGCTTCGTCTATTTGCGCGGGTTCAATCAGACCATCTTGAACCTGTTGCGCTACGACTTGCGCTGCATGGGTTATATCCCAACGACCACCATAATTGGCGGCAATATTGAGTACCAAGTCGGCGTTATCTGCGGTTTGTAGTTCGGCCTTGGTAATCAGGTCACGGAGTTTTTTGTCAAATCGTGACAAATCACCAATCACCTTCAAGCGAACACCGTTTTTGTGCAACTTTTTCACTTCGTTTTTGAGCACGAAAGTGAACAAGTCCATCAATACACTGACCTCGTCTTCCGGACGGCGCCAGTTTTCGCTACTGAAAGCAAACAACGTTAATGAGGCAATGCCGTTTTGGCGAGCAAAACGTACAGCGTTCCTTACCGATTCCACACCAGCCTTATGACCAAACGTGCGGCGCTTCCCTTGTTTTTGCGCCCAGCGTCCATTGCCATCCATGATGATGGCAACGTGACGGGGCATGCTTTGCGTTACAGACTGCGTCATAAATAAACCAGTCTATATTTCCATCAACTCAGCTTCTTTGTCGGTCAGCAGTTGATCAACCTGCTTAACAAACTCATCAGTGATCTTTTGGATTTGCTCCTCGCCTTTGCGTGATTCATCTTCACTGATTTCTTTTTCTTTCAACAACTCTTTGATATCAGCATTGGCATCACGACGAATATTACGGATTGCTACACGCCCCTGCTCGGCTTCAGCACGTACGACTTTGATCAGATCTTTACGGCGTTCTTCGGTCAGTGGTGGCAAAGGAATACGAATGACAGTACCTGCACTCATTGGGTTCAAACCCAAATCTGACTGCATGATGGCTTTTTCAACGGCTTGCGCCGCGCTTTTGTCAAACACGGTCAACGCCAGAGTACGTGCATCTTCAGCAACGATATTAGCCAGTTGTTTTAGCGGCGTATTTGAGCCGTAGTAAGACACCATAATGCTATCAAGCAAGCTGGGGTGAGCACGGCCAGTACGGATTTTACTGAATTGACTCTTCAGCGCGCTAATGCTTTTTTCCATGCGCTGACGCGCGTCTTGTTGAATATCGTTTATCACTGTGTTTTTCCTTTTATTGTGCCAGTTGTTCTTGGTGATCAATCAAGGTGCCTTCGGGCTCTCCCATCACGACTTTGCGTAATGCACCTGGCTTATTCATGTTAAACACACGAATGGGCAAGCTATGGTCTCTGGCTAAGGTAAATGCTGCCAAGTCCATCACTTTGAGTTCTTGATCTAATACTTCGTTGTAAGACAACTGAGAATAGAGTTTTGCTTCCGGGTTTTTCACTGGATCGCTATCGTAAACGCCGTCTACCTTGGTGGCTTTCAACACGGCGTCGGCTTCAATTTCAATGCCGCGCAAACAGGCAGCTGAATCTGTTGTGAAAAACGGATTCCCGGTACCCGCTGAAAAAATAACAACACGGCCGGATTTCAACAAACTAATAGCCTCTGCCCAATTGTAGGCATCACAAACACCATTAAGTGGTATTGCTGACATTAAACGTGCATTTACAAATGCACGGTGCAATGCATCACGCATCGCCAGGCCATTCATCACAGTAGCAAGCATCCCCATGTGGTCGCCTACAACCCGGTTCATTCCTGCTTTGGCCAAACCTTCACCGCGGAATAAGTTACCGCCGCCTATGACCAGACCGACTTCTACGCCCAGTTCAACCATTTCTTTGATTTCCTGCGCCATGCGATCCAATACCTTAGGATCGATGCCGAAGCCCTCTGAGCCCATTAGGGCTTCACCACTTAGTTTTAATAATATGCGCCGGTAGGCAGATTTTGGAGTACTCATAGACAGGACGTTCCTTTATAAACAAACCGCGACCAAAAGCCGCGGTAAGTTTATCTGACATTGGCTGGTCACAAAAGGCGTGAGGCCAATTATTTGAGAAAAGACCGATGTAAACTCGGTGAAAATGGTGCATTTTTGCACGGTTTTCACCGAAATCGATCTTACTGCTTAGCAGCCGCCATCTGAGCAGCAACTTCAGCAGCGAAGTCTTCTTCTTTCTTCTCGATACCTTCACCCACTTCAAAGCGGATAAAGTTAACTACGTCAGCATTGTTTGCTTTCAGCAAGTCGCCTACTGACGTTGAAGGATCTTTCACGAAAGGCTGGCCAGTCAGACTGATTTCGCCAGTGAACTTCTTCATACGACCAGAAACCATTTTCTCCGCAATTTCAGCAGGCTTGCCACTGTTCATTGCGATTTCGATTTGGATCGCTTTTTCTTTCTCTACAACTTCTGCAGAAACATCTTCAGGCTTAACGAACTGTGGGTTGCTCGCCGCTACGTGCATCGCAACGTCTTTCGCCAACTCTTGCTCGCCACCAGTCAGAATAGCAACAACACCGATACGTCCACCGTGCACGTATGCACCTAAGTTGTCACCTTCGATAGTAACAACACGGCGAATATTGATGTTTTCACCAATCTTAGCCACCAGGTTCTCACGTGCAGTCGCAACGTCAGTACCGTCGATTTGCAAACCGTTTAAGGTATCGATGTCGTTAACTTTATTGCTCAGAGCCAAGTCAACAATCTTGTCACCGAAAGACAGGAAGTTGGCGTCACGCGCAACGAAGTCAGTTTCGCAGTTTAGCTCAACCATAGTGGCAACATTGCCATCTACTTTAGTCAGGATCACACCTTCAGCGGCGATACGGCCAGCTTTTTTGGCGGCTTTTGCCTGACCTGATTTACGCATGTTCTCAATTGCAAGCTCGATGTCACCGTTAGTTTCCTGTAAAGCCTTTTTACAGTCCATCATGCCGGCGCCAGTGCGCTCACGTAATTCTTTTACTAATGCTGCAGTTACTGCCATTTTGGAGTCCTCAACAAAAATGGGTTAAAAATCAGGGGCGGTGAACCGCCCCTTTATTTAATGTGCGTGAGTGCGAAAGCTTATTCAGCTTCTACGAACTCGTCGCCTTCAACCTGAACGTTTGCATCCTGGCCACGGCCAGCAGCAACTGCATCGGCAGCAGCGTTCAGGTACAGTTGTACTGCACGGATTGCGTCGTCGTTACCAGGGATAACGTAGTCAACACCATCTGGGTCGCTGTTAGTATCAACAACCGCTACAACAGGAATACCCAGGTTACGGGCTTCTTTAATTGCAATGTGCTCGTGGTCAGCATCGATAACGAACAGCACGTCTGGCAGACCGCCCATGTTCTTGATACCGCCCAGGCTGTTTTCCAGCTTCTGCATTTCACGTTGCAGCATCAGCACTTCTTTCTTGGTCAGCTTGTCGAAAGTACCGTCTGAAGCTTGCGCTTCCAGATCTTTCAGACGCTTGATTGACTGACGAACAGTTTTCCAGTTAGTCAACATACCGCCCAACCAGCGCTTGTTCACATAGTACTGGTCACAACGCAGCGCCGCTTCTTTAACCGCTTCGCCTGCAGCACGTTTAGTACCAACAAACAGGATTTTACCTTTCTTAGCAGCAACGCCTGACAAGAAGTTCAGAGCGTCGTTGAACATAGGAACGGTTTGCTCCAGGTTGATGATATGTACTTTGTTGCGAGCGCCGAAGATGAAAGGCTTCATCTTAGGGTTCCAGTAGCGGGTTTGGTGACCGAAGTGTACGCCGGCTTGCAGCATGTCACGCATGGATACGTTTGCCATGTTTAAATTCCTCAAATTTGGGGTTAGGCCTCCATACATCCCGATATGTCGATCCCTATAAAAGGACACCCCGAATACCGTGTCGATGTATGTGTGTTTTAAAGTTAATCGTTTACTGACAAATCCTGGTGACAGAGTCATCGGAAATTCAGCGCGCGCTTTATACCATGGCAGGGTTTATTTCTCAATAATTATTCACAATTCCGTGACGCGAACTGACCGGCTTTATTCCCTCTTTAACCCATTACTGCTAAGATACCGCGCAGATTTATTTATCGGACAGGACTTACGCTTTGGCAGCGATCATTAAAACCGCAGAAGAAATTGAAAAAATGCGCGTGGCAGGAAAACTTGCCTCTGAGGTGCTCACTATGATTGAGCCCTATGTAAAAAAAGGTGTCACAACCGAGGAACTAAACCAACGTTGTCACGATTATATTGTAAACGTGCAAGGTGCCATACCTGCACCGTTAAATTACGGTTCGCCACCTTTCCCTAAGTCAATTTGTACCTCAGTTAATCATGTCATATGTCATGGCATTCCGTCTGATAAAAAACTTAAAGACGGCGACGTCGTCAATATTGATGTGACGGTAATTAAAGATGGCTATCATGGCGATACGTCTAAAATGTTTGTCGTTGGTAAGCCCTCTATCATGGCCGAGCGCCTGATGCGTGTTACCCAGGAATGCTTGTATTTAGGCATTGAGCTGGTCAAACCCGGAACACGCTTGGGTGATATTGGCCATGTGATTCAACAGCATGCTGAGAAACACAACTACTCTATTGTTCGTGAATTTTGTGGCCACGGCATAGGCGCAGGCTTCCATGAAGAGCCGCAAGTGGTGCACTACGGTACTCCGGGCACTGGTGATGTGCTTGAAGCCGGAATGTGTTTCACCATCGAGCCTATGGTAAATGCCGGGAAACGTCACTCTAAAATTTTACCCGATCAGTGGACGGTTGTGACCAAGGATCGCTCGTTGAGTGCGCAATGGGAGCACACATTGCTGGTAACAGACGATGGCTGCGAGATTTTGACCCTACGCCCTGAAGAAACCATCAGTCGGATTATTCAACACCATTAAAAAAGGAAGTCGCCGGTGTCCTTGCCTGTTGTACTGGAACAAATTAATCAATTAAGTGACGCAGGCGACATCGCCGCATTTAAGCAAGCTAACAAAGCCATTTATCAATGGCTTGAATCCGCATTCAGCGAGGCCCCAATAGCAGAGCTAATCAAAGGCAGGGCAAACGCAGTTGATCAACTGGTTATAAAAGCTTGGCAACTCTGCGGACTGGGTGCGGTCAGCGGCATCAGCCTGGTCGCCGTAGGCGGTTACGGTCGCGGCCAGCTTCAACCCAACTCTGACGTAGACCTGCTAATTCTCTCCAAACGAACGTTAAAGTCCTCTGCCCAGCAAGCTGTAGGCCAGTTTATCACTTTGTTATGGGACACCGGATTAGACGTCGGCCAATCGGTTAGAACCATCAAAGAGTGCCGGCAACTGGCTCAGGGTGATATCACAATTGCAACCAACCTGTTGGAAGCAAGACGTCTGGCCGGCAGTGACAATGTGTTCAACGATTTAATGGCATTAGTGCACTCTGAAAAGCTCTGGTGCAGCGAATCCTTTTTTGTCGCCAAACGTGATGAGCAGGCGATTCGTCATAAAAAATTTAATGGCACAGCCTATAATCTCGAACCCAATATTAAGGAAAACCCGGGCTGTCTGCGCGACATTCAGAATATCGGTTGGGTTGCCAAAAAACACTTTCATGTTGCAACCGGTAAAGAGCTTGTCGAGAAGGACTACTTTAGTCAGGAAGAATTAACAGAATTGCTGGAGTGCCGAGAATCACTTTGGCGAGTGCGTTGCGCCTTGCACTTAGTGGCAGGACGCAGTGAGAATCGTCTGTTATTTGACTACCAACCTGACGTGGCAGAAAAGTTAGGCTACGGCGAAGGAAAGGCCGCAGTTGAGAAAATGATGAAAGCCATTTTCCGTGTTACCCGCAGGGTGATCGAGCTCAATCAAATGTTATTGCAGCGTTTCGATGATCACATTCTCAATGCCAAAGTGAAAACCCATTTAACAGTAAATAAAGACTTCAGTATTCGCGACGGCCTTATTTTTGCAGAGCACAATCAAGTTTTCGCCACACCAGAACAAATCCTGCACTTTTTCATCGTGGTATCACAGCACAAGCAAATAACCGGCATTCATCATTACACGCTGCGTTTGCTGCGAACGGCAAGGCGTAACCTGCACGGCGAATATTTGTCGCAACGGCCGGTTTGCAGACAGTTATTTATGCAGCTTATTGAACAACCGGGCTGTTTTGGTCTGGCTTGGGACCTGATGCACCGCCACGGCATTATGCAAGCGTATTTGCCCGAATGGGACCATATCGTGGGTATGATGCAGTTCGACCTGTTCCATGCTTATACCGTCGATGAGCATACCCACCGATTAGTGAAACAAATTCAGTTTTTCAGTAGTAAAGAAGGTGCAAAGGCATTCCCCCGCTGTCATCGCCTTATTCGCCATATGGACCACCCTGAGCATTTGTATTTGGCCGCTATATTCCATGATATTGCCAAAGGCCGCGGGGGCGATCATTCGGAATTGGGCGCGGAGGATGTGCGAGAGTTCTGTTTAATGCACGGTGTCGACGAGCAGGTGGCTGAACTGATCGAGTGGTTAGTTGCTCATCACTTGACCATGTCTGTCACCGCCCAACGCAGGGATATTTACGATCCAGACGTGGTCGCTGAGTTTTGTGCGCAGGTGAAAAATCAGGAGTACCTGGACCATTTGTACGCCCTGACGTTAGCCGACATCCGCGCCACCAACGACAATCTTTGGAATGACTGGAAAGCATCTTTACTGCGCGAGCTTTACCTGATGACCAGTAAAGCGCTGGAGTCTGATCAAACCTTGTCGGAAGATTTTCGCCAACGGAAAGAAAAGCATCAACGCCAGGCGCGTTTGCAATTACACGAAAAAGGTTGGAACGATCAAACCATCGATGATCTTTGGAAAGATCTCGACGACAACTATTTCGTGCGGTTTAAACCGGTGCAAATTGCATGGCAAACGGACAAAATCCTGACCGCTATGAGTAACACCCCAGGTGAAATAACCTTAGTGGATATCAGTAACGACACCAGTCGTGGTGGCACCGAAGTGTTGATTTATACCAAAGACCGGCCTTCATTGTTTGCCAATGTGGTAACCATGATCGACAGTTGCCGCTGCAGTGTACAAGATGCCAGTATCAGCAGTACCCGACGTGGTTATGTCTTAGACAGCTTTACTATTCTAAATGAGAATGATGAAGACGTTGACAATCCACAGCAGCTAGCTAAATTGCAACAAGCGATTTTTCAGCAACTCACCGAACCCGGTGACATCTGGCAGAATAATCGCAAACTGTCCCGGCAAATGAAACAATTGGATGTGCCCACCAAGGTGCGCTTTTTTACCAATCAAGCCGGGCTGACGCTATTGGAACTTGAAGCATTGGACGCCCCTGGCCTGTTGGCCACGATCAGTCAGGTTTTCGTTGAATTAAAACTGAGCCTGCATATGGCAAAGATCACCACTATTGGCGAACGAGCCGAAGACGTATTTATATTGAGCAACGCGGACGATCAAGGGCTGGATCAAACACAGCAATTGGCGCTAAAGAAAAAACTTACCGCGGCGCTGGACAATTTAAGCTAGGAAATTACACAGATGAGTGAGCTAAAAACACTAATTGAAAACGCGTTTGAAAATCGCGACAACCTGTCCCCGACCAGTGTGGATGACGATACGCGAAATGCCATTAATCAAGCCATCGAAATGTTAAATGATGGCAGCGCGCGCGTTGCAGAAAAAGTTGCAGGTGAGTGGGTCGTTCATCAATGGCTGAAAAAAGCCGTGCTACTGTCATTTAGAATCAATGACAACCAGGTTATGGACAGTGCGCCTGAGCGCTTCTATGACAAAGTGGGGCTGAAATTCTCAAATTACACAGCAGAAAGGTTTGCTAAAGAAGGCGTACGCGTCGTGCCACCAGCAACCGTCAGAAACGGTAGTTTCATCGGTAAAAACGTGGTTCTCATGCCATCTTATGTCAACATCGGTGCCTATGTAGGTGAAGGCACCATGGTCGACACTTGGGCCACTGTTGGTTCTTGTGCGCAAATCGGCAAAAATGTACACCTTTCCGGCGGCGTTGGCATCGGCGGCGTTTTGGAGCCGTTACAAGCTAACCCGACTATTATTGAAGACAATTGTTTCATCGGCGCTCGCTCAGAAATCGTCGAAGGCGTCGTGGTTGAGGAAGGTGCCGTGATTTCAATGGGGGTCTATATTGGCCAAAGTACCCGAATCTATGATCGTGAAACCGGCCAAGTGCACTATGGGCGCGTTCCAGCCGGCTCGGTGGTGGTCTCTGGAACCCTGCCCTCATCAACCGGCGACTGCAACTTGTACGCTGCTATCATAGTAAAGAAAGTCGACGCTAAGACCCGTGCAAAAGTAGGCATCAATGCTCTTTTGCGTGGTGCAGAGTAAAGAAAAACTGATCGGGGTGGTGTGTCACCCCGCCTACCTCTATTCCGCAAGAGCCCATTCTGTCGTCATTCCGGCCTTGATGACTGCGCGTCCCGTCAGAATCCATAAACTTTACATATGAGTTCCAAAAGCGTGGATTCCGTGTCGTTGCACGGAATGACGAAAGGGATTGGGTTCCTAAATATTGTGCGCTGTTCGGAATGACAAACGACACTGGAAGCCAAATCACGCTTGGGTGTTGCCAGTGACGCCCGCTTCGTCAGTTAACCGCGCACTGCCGTTAACCATGCGTCGACCCATGGTAACGCTTCTTCTTTGGGCTCAAACGTCTCCATCGCGTCAATTTTCAGCATGTCTTTGACAACGTTGCCCTGTAACTCCTCGAGCAATTCAGACCATTGCTTGCCTGCACCACAATAGGTATCACCATAGCTACTGTCCCCTAGACCAATAACACCGACCGCTTTGCCATTGAGTAATGGGAATTGGTCTCTCATTTCATGAAACAAGCCTTCCAGGTTCCCCGGAATGTCGCCTTGACCTGTGGTTGAACTCACAATAAGTATATTTTCTGCCTGCTCTACATCGGAGATCTGCGGATTCTCCGCGATCTTGACCTGAGCGCCATTGGTTTCAAGTTGCTGTTTAATATCTTCACTCAGAGCCTCTGCTGCTCCGTAAACTGAACCATAAAAAATTGTGATGTTAGTCATTAACTTCTCCTGACCATCCCCACTGTCTGCATAGCGCTTGCATATTTTCAGAGACCTTAGCCGTAATATCTATGGGCTGTTGCGTGTGAGGGTGAATAAAACACATCGACGTGCAACTTAGTGCCAGTCCATGCAATCCAAACTGTTGCCTTAAAAATTGGTTGTGCTTGCCATCACCGTGCGTGGTATCGCCAACAATGGGATGACGCAAGTGTGCCATATGTCGCCTTAGTTGATGTTTACGGCCCGTTTTCGGGTTTAGTTTCATCAAGGAGTAACGCGCGGTTTGATAGCGCCCTACCGCAAAGGGAAGCTCTACGGTTGCCAAACGCTGATAGCGCGTAATTGCACTTTGAGCTGCCTTATCTTCACTGGCGTGTCTGTCGGCAATTTTATCCAACTCTTCTTTGAGGGCGTAATCCAGCTCGCCTTCTTCTGGCCCATAACCTCTGACGATTGCGTGATAGGTCTTTTCGATCCGGTGCTCACTAAATTGATTATTCATCAGGCGGGCGGTATCGGAATCCAATGCAAACAGCAAGACCCCCGAGGTTGGCCGATCCAGGCGATGAAGCGGAAAAACATGCTGATCAATTTGATCACGCAACATTTGCATGGCGAATTGTGTTTCATGTTTATCCAACATACTGCGGTGAACCAGCAGGCCCGATGGCTTATCAATGGCGATTAACGTTTCATCGCGATACACAATGTTCAGCATGAGGCGATCTCATCAAATTTTTGCACAACGGGCATCAAAACACTGAGTTCCGGTCTTTGCGTCATTCTCACTTGCAGTGCTGGTAATAGTGTCATTGGGTTTGGCGCTTGCCCTGATGCGACCAATTCGCGCATTTTGGGTAAAAATACAAATTCAAGCCACTGTTCAAAAAACATGGTGTCATGAAAGAATGGCAGTCGACTTTGGTATGCCCTTTCGTTCGGTATTTGGTTGCAATTAAGCTGCGACGCTTCGAGCACCGACGCCAGTTCATTTAGCAATGAATTTATGTGCGGGTATTGATTCACAAAATCCTCAAATTTAGTCAGTGCTTTGGTACACTTACAAATAATTCGCACCAATATTAACATGACCATGATTAGCAGCATAAGTGAGTTCTTATTGCAGGCCGGCGTTCGCTATCAAATTTATGACATGAGCCGAACGATCGCCCGCATGCCTGACCAGGCCTTTATGGATTTTGAACAGGGTAGCCAGCCGCATCCCGCCCCACGCCAACAGCAGGGTTGGTTTGGTATTGTTTTTTGTAATCCGCAAATGTCCAGCCAGCACTATATCTGGTTTGTTAAGCTGCCTTTGGATGAAGAATCCAAATTGGTTTGCGCCGCCCGCGATCAATTTTTACAGATAATCGTAGAAGCGCTAGCCACAAACATGCAGGACAAGGAGGCTGATAAAAGCCTGCCTGATAATCCCTACAGCTTCACCCCAACTCAACAGCAGCTGGCGGATTTCAACAGCATTAGCCGTCATGCGCTGCAGTTACCTCCCAGCCAATATTTTCAGCCTGTGTCTGACTACATTAAAAATAAACAGTGGTCACAGTGGCAGCAGTTGGGAATTCAAGGCATCAGTGATTTGGTGGTTTACGCCGACCGTGCCACGCTAAATCAATTTATCTGCCAAGAGCTGCATTTGTTGCCAGATACTTTGGCATCTCACCTGTTACAAAGCCTGGAAAACCAAACCCTTGCAGCGGACGTTATCACAGCATTATGCAATTGGAATAAGAAACAGTCAGACCCGCGCAAACTGGCCACCGGACTTCGGGCGTTGCACAGCGCCAGTGCCACGGAGCAGGTTAGCCAGTTACTCATCGACATCTTGCATTCACCCACTCTACCGGATATTGACGTACTGATCGTTATTGCCGGCCGCTTATGGCCTGCGCTATCTAACACTGAGCTTTGCCACGCTTATTTTGAGGCTGCGGTAACTATTGATCCTACTTATCAGCTATTCAGTGGATTGTTTGCGGATTTGGTTGCCATCCCCGCGCTTAGGGGCGACTTGATGCGCCTGTTGCGTAGCCCCAACAAGTCATCAGCACTACAGGGCGCAATCGGACACTTATTTTCAGGGCGTAGCTGAATGCTAGGAAGTATTATTTGGCTACTGGTGATCATTGCGGTGGTGGCCCAATTTTGGGTATTACGCGGGATTTCCGAGGGCGCACAACGATTTTTGCATCACTACTGTCAACAAAACCAACTTCAGTTATTAAGTATAGCCAGAGCGAAATCCCGCCCTGTTTTATATAAAGGGAAGTTGGTTTGGAAAAATGAATTCCAGTTTGAGTTTTCAGGAAATGGTGAGGATGCCAGTCAAGGAACCATGATAATGATGGGGTATAAGGTGCTTAACGTAGACACCCCAGCCTACCGAATTTAGGCCAAAAAAAAGCGCAGAACCTGTCTGCGCTTTTCCACTACTAAGATCCATTTCAACAATCCGTTGTTGTCATATCCAAACAACAATCCGTCGTCTGACACTTGTCCCGAATTCACCGTCCTTGATTGGACTACTATCCCCACAGTAGCCCCAAGTCCCTTTCAACGTCCTTTTATACACACCTTGACCACTTCATCCTGAAGTCTCATCCTGAGATCCACCGGTCTGTGCTTCCTCTTCCTTGTTGGCTACCATCCTGGAGGCCGTAAACTCGTCCTGAGTTTTCCTGACGCTCTACCTTGAGCCGGTCCTGAATCATCCTTGGTCATCCTGACCCGTCGTGTTTCCTTGTGACGTGGGATAATGTACTCCTTCCTCGCAAAAAGTGGCCTGACTTAAATCAAAAAAACGCCGGTCAGTTATGTACAAAAAAGCAACAAAAAGTTTACAGTGCAGATGAGTAAAGGGCTTCGGAGGTAATCATATTTTGGGTATGACAGCAATAAGCAGAATTGTCCTACAAAGATGTAAGAAATATCCTACAAAGAAGTGGGTGGATTTTCCCGTGAGGTATTAGTGCTGTTAAGTTCATCCAATGGAGTTTGAAAGCCTAAAGTAGACAGTATGGCATCTTTAAGCATTACCCAGTCTGCCATCAGGCTATAAAAAGGATAAGTAAAGGTCGCAGGCTTATTTTTCTCAAATAAAAAGTGACCCAACCAGGCAAAGCCATAACCAATAACTGGCAACAGCCACAGCAATGCCCAGCGACCTGTTAACACCGCACCTAAAAGAGTGATTATCACTAGAACAGAACCGAGATAATGCAGACGCCGACAGGTTGGATCGCTGTGTTCACTCAGGTAATAAGGATAAAATGATTTAAAGCTGGTGTACTTCTTCATTGTGGCTTTTTCCAATACATTAACTGGCCTTCAATCCCTGCTACCGTCAGTGATTTCACATGCTCAAACGCCCCATCCTTGAAAAAAGACAAGTACTTTTCAAGGGTCACGTACACACCAACACCTTCACTATTTGATTGTTCTGCAGCGAATGACTCAATGGCGCCGAGCAACATATGACCTAAGCCATGCGCTTGATGATCGGGATGGACACCGATAAATGCAATCATATGGTAGTCGGCGTCTGGCATATGCTGATGAATGAGTTGCTCTTTTTCCAACATTTGCTTGGTGCCTAAGTAACCCGCCGTCAGCAACATTTTTAAACGCCAATGCCAAAATCGACGCGGTCCCAATTCGCCAACAGGCAGCGTTAAACAGGCGACTGCCAATAGATGTTCACCATCAAATAGACCGATCATCGGTTGCTTGGCCTGCCAAAATACATTCAACTCTTCGCGGATTGCTGCACGTAAACGCATTTCATAACCGTCTTCGCGGGCGTCAAAAATTTCGCAAAATAACGGATCGTCGTGATATGCCTGATAAAGTAAAGAACACGCTAACTTTAGATCTTCCGAACTAAGGTATACCGCTTTCACGTTGGACGGTAGACTCTGGGTGGCCGCTGACATAACACTCTCCGAAATTAATCTGCCTCTAACCTATCTCACTTTTCGCCCTTTGTTAACATTTCATTTACCAATCTTTGCGATCTATTGTGAGTGTCTATACTGTATAAGTGTAAGTAATTTCTTGGCTTTTAGTGTAGGAGACGTTATGGATATGCAAAATCCTTCGATGAACAGTTTATTTGAGCAATTAGGCCTTCCCAGTGACGATGCGGCAATTGATAATTTCATCGATAATCATAAAGGCCTCAACAAGGCGACGCTGCTCGAAGATGCTCCGTTTTGGAACCAAAGTCAGCGCCTGTTTATTTCTGATGCATTACGTCAAGACGCCGAATGGGCTGAGGTGATAGATCAGCTTAATACCCGGCTTCGCTAATAAATTGCCTGTCGGTGTGAAGGTAGCACCTTCGCCAACATAGCCGTTACTCCGGCCTTGATGACTGCGCGTCCCGCCAGAACCCATAAACTATGGCCTAGGGGTGCAAAAGCACGGATTCCGTGTCTTTGCACGGAATGACAAATAGGATTAAATTCCGAATCAAGCTATGCCGTTCGGAATGACAAAAGAACGTGGATTTTGATTCGCCCTGTTCAGAGCGACATCGGTATGCATTACGCAATGGCGTCAAAACAAAAAAGCCAGACATCCTATGTGTCTGGCTTTTTCGTATAGCTGCTTAGCAATTAAATTTGCTGATACGCTGTTTCACCCCACCCTATCAACTTACCGTCGCGCAAGATAATTGGGGTGCATTCGTCTTTAGTGGTTTTACCATCACTCTTTTTATGGTTAGTCCGGTAAAACAACACCTGAACCTGGGCACCATTTTGCTGATAGCTTTCATTAAATTCCGGCGTACCGAACAACTCACGCACCTGACTGACTGTCATACCCGGGTCAAGTTGGGTTAGCTTACGGCGATTCTGTTCTTCAACTTTCTCGTGATCCGCTCGCCAGCTGTCACCATCACGGCCATCAACCGATACAACACAACCAGACATCAAAACCGCTGCAACACCCGCCACCAAAAACTTTTTCATTATTGCTTTCCTTTTGTAGTTCGAATTTACGTTATTTGCACGTATGATACTTCCAAAGCAAACCCAGTGCCAAAACGACAACCCGTTGAATTGTAACAATTATTTAAGTCTGACCAATTTAACGCAGAGTCGATACTTAGTTATTTTGACCACTTTTTGGTGATACACCTTATGTCCAACAAAGAGCAACATTTATTCGCTATCTGCAATCAACTTGCCGCCAGTGGTAAAACCCCAACAACAGCATTAGTAAAAAACAAATACCCGGGTAATGTGCCGATGCCAATGTTATTGGCTGTGCTAAAGAAGTGGAAACAACAGCCTGAGGCTTACGCAGATGCTGCCATTCCTGAAACAATCACGAAGACGGAGGCTGTCGACGAAGTGACCGACTTAAAACGCCGAGTTGCCAAGCTTGAAGCGCAGGTCGCTCAATTACTATTGGCGCAAAGCCCCGATACAGAGTTGTAGAAAAGCCTCCACGCTATCGGCGATTTTCTCAACAGGCTCGCAACCTGCCTGTTCAAGCCACACCCCCGTACCTTGTTGATCCACAGACAACAAAAAATCGTCATCATCGGTGGCGGCGATAAACCAGGTCGCAGGCTGTTTCAGCCTACGTTTCATCATCAAATGGGCAACCAGGTTCTGTTGCAGCCTGAGCCGGTCATCAGCGTTCCAGGGGTGCAGTAAAAACACGTCCCCACGGGGTAATGTAACCTTGATAGTGTCAGCAAAGTAGCGCGAGTAATAAGCCTGAACACTGGCGGGAACGTCGATGCCTAGCGCACTTTTAAATCCCGACCAATCGACCGTTTCATTTTGTAATTGCGGGTGCCAGTTAATATTACCTTGCGCGTCTGGTTGACCTTGCTGGCATGGGCTTTCCCATTGTTCATCATATTCTGTTTTTGGCTGTTGCTCGGCAACCACCTGCATCAATTCATCCAAGGCTTGATTAATTTGAATCGTCAAATTGAGTCTCCACGCATTTAACCGCTACAATACGCGTCTATTGTAACCAAGGAATTGCTTTAATGTCGCAGACAACGACCGATCTCGCCCATTTATCTTTGGGTAAGTCTGTAAGCTACACAGAAAACTACACCCCATCGCTATTGCAAGCGGTTCCACGTACCATGAATCGCGAACCCTTGGGTATTGCCGACACCCAACCCTTCCATGGCATTGATATTTGGAACGGTTATGAGCTTTCATGGTTGAACCCAAAAGGCAAACCTCAGGTTGCTATACTACGTGCAGATGTCGATGGTGGCAGCGAGAATCTCATAGAATCCAAGTCGTTCAAGCTATACTTGAATAGCTTCAACCAGTCACGCTTCAATAGCATAGAAGAGGTACGGCATACCCTAGAGTCAGACCTGACTGCCTGTGCTAATGGGCAGGTAAGAGTGAGTGTGTACCCAATGCAAGCGTTAGCAGAGTTTGACACTCAACCAATGCCCGGTGAGTGTATCGACGATGCCGATATTGACGTTGAAAGCTATTCCCCTCAACCCAATATGCTAGCCACCAGTGAGGAACAGGTTTCCGAGACGTTGTGCAGTCATTTACTTAAGTCGAATTGTTTAATCACTTCACAGCCTGATTGGGCGAGCATTGCTATTCGCTACACGGGTGCAAAGATCGACCGGGAAAGTTTGCTCAAATATCTTATCAGTTTTCGCCAGCACAATGAGTTTCATGAGCAATGTGTCGAGCGGATATTTTGTGACATAAATTCGCAATGCAAACCTGCCAAACTGACCGTATATGCAAGATATACACGTCGTGGCGGGCTCGACATTAACCCGTTCAGAAGTAACTTCGAACAACCCTGGCCTAACTTCCGATTGCACCGACAGTAGTTGCCAACATTTCGTTTATACAAACATGCAAGGTGGAAACTTTCCGCCTTGTACCGCTACTCGCTACATTATTAAGAGGTTCAGCTTTGTTCCTCATGAATATTCTGTGTTGCCCTTGCGAAAGGCCGTCTACAAAGGTATAACAGCGTGTTCGGCTGTCGCAAAATCATATACCCAGCAACGGGGCAATGCACAAGCTTTCGCCGACATGACGCATGCCGAGTCTGGTGTGCCAAATAAATTCCTGACCTGGCAGACGCCACCCCTGCCGGGCTCAACATCAGAGTGTTTAAGGTGGCTTTTTTGCGCTAAAGCGCAGGTATCAGGCCCACAAAAAAGAAACAGGGCCAGCTAAGAAGGTAATAAATGAAAAGTGTAAAATTAAATCCCATCGGGCCTATGAGCCTCCTTTCTCAATACGAAGTCGACCGTTTAAAGCAATCCACCACCAGTGAGCTGTATCAGCTCGCCCGTAATTGCTGCCTAGCCGTGCTCAATTCTGGCGCAGAAATGGACAATCCAGAAGAGATGTTTAAGCCATTTCAGGACTTCGATATCCGCATTTTGCAAAAAGAGCGCGGTATTAAAATCGAATTAATTAACCCGCCGGAGTTGGCATTTGTCGACGACGTTTTGATTCGTGGCGCACACGAGCACCTGTTCGCGGTTATTCGCGACTTGCTGCACATGTCGGCCAAATATGACGTCACCGGCACTGATGAACTACCTGAATCCAGCCACATTACGCACATGGTGTTCGATATGTTGCGTAATGCTGAAGCAATCAACCCAGAATACGATCCAAATATGGTCGTTTGCTGGGGCGGCCACTCGATAAACGACATCGAATACCAGTACACTAAAAAAGTCGGATATGAGCTGGGTTTACGGGAAATGAACATCTGCACAGGCTGTGGGCCTGGTGCCATGAAAGGCCCAATGAAAGGTGCAACCATAGGCCATGCTAAGCAGCGATACACTGATGGTCGCTATCTGGGTGTCACAGAGCCTGGCATTATCGCCGCAGAGCCGCCTAATGCGATTGTTAACGAACTGGTGATCATGCCAGACATTGAAAAACGTTTAGAAGCGTTTGTGCGTATCGCTCAGGGGATCATTATCTTCCCAGGTGGTGCAGGTACGGCTGAAGAGTTGCTTTATCTGCTGGGCATCATGCTAAACGAGCAGAATAAACATCAGTGTTTGCCGTTAGTACTGACCGGTCCGGAAGAGTCGCGCGCCTACTTTGAGTCAATTGATGCCTTTATCGGTGCCACTTTAGGTCCACAAGCGCAAGGCTTGTACACCATCATAGTCGGTGACCCGGCGGCTGCAGCGAAAGCGATTAAGAGCCAGCAAAGCAAGTTGTTGGATTATCGCCGTGCCACTGGTGATGCCTATCACTTTAACTGGTCACTAAAGATTGAACAGGACTTTCAGGCACCTTTCTACCCAAGTCACGAAAATGTCAGTGCCCTGAATTTGAGCTTTGACCAACCGGTATCAAGCTTAGCTGCAAACTTGCGCCGTGCGTTCTCAGCAATTGTGGCGGGGAATGTAAAAGCTGAAGGCTTGCGAGAAATTCGTAAAAACGGGAAATATCAAATCAATGGCGACCCTAAAATTATGGCATTGCTAGACGATTTGCTTCGTTCATTTGTCGATCAACAGCGAATGAAGTTACCGGGCACCGCCTATAACCCTTGTTACGAAGTGGTACGTGGCGAATAACCTGGTTTTGTCTATGTGTAGCCTGTGACATTAAGCAGGGTAAGATCACGCTGAGTCAGCGTGATCTTACGTTAAAGTCACTTACACTTGTGTCACTGTCCAGATTACAATAACAATAACTAAAGACGGGTAACGAGTATGAATACGGTTATTTTCAAACGTATTGCCATTGGTCTGGGCATATACATTGCCATTGTATTGGCAGTATTTAATTTTTATGAAGACGATCCCTCCAGCATGGACTGGCAAGACCGCGAACAGTTTAACAAAGTCAAAATCAGCAAACTTGCTTTGGGTACGTCCAAACAAGAAATCATTGATATGCTTGGCTCTCCTGACATTAGCGAAGCTAAGATGGTCAATGAGGATACGGTGCAAGTTATGTTCTATCGCACTCAACACCGCGTTTCTGATGGCATAACCACTGAAGACGAGTGCACTCCACTGTTGTTTAAGAATGATGTTCTGATTGCCTGGGGCGATGGAACTTACCAGCAGTACCTGGATAATCAGTGATTCATCCATTGCAACAAGCCTGGCAATCATTGCACGGCTTGCTGCAAACACCATCATCCGCCCGCGAATTACAAAGTGGCATACGGCAATTAATTAAAACAGTTGAACAGCATCCCTACCCGGCATTCGCACTGTTCAATCACGCAGGCTTTGCCGACGGTCAAGGTCGCGCGGTTTATTATCATTGTTTGTTAACCATTACGCTTGGCAAGCGCAAGCACTGGCATGAGGAAGTATTGATTGATGCACTGTTCGGCATCATTAGCCGCTATAAAGCGTCCTTGGATGCCCATAGGGCATGGTTAGCCAACCACTCACTAACTCAAGAGCATCAGCGCAGTATCTCCCGACACAGTAAGCAGCCACATAATCGTGTTGCCAAAGCGATAGCGGGTCAGGCATTACACAATTGGCTAACGCCACAGACCAGAAGCAATGCGAGTCCTTTGTTCAGTCAGGTTGCAGCCTGTGGCCTGGTCGCCAATCAATTAGCCCGACATCAGACCCGCTTTACGCAAACAAAATTACTAAGCTCGTTAGTGGCGGTGCGCTGGCTGCATGACACCTTGAATACCTTATTGGCAGTCCCCCAAACACTGCAAATCGGCTCACACTGGTTTGATCTTCGCCAACGAGAGGTAATGATCCTCAGTGTTCAATCTGAACAACTTGTCGTCACAGAGGTTAGCGCAGAAACTAATAAGGCCGTTTCACTTCCTGCCACAGCATTGTCCATGCAGCAACTGGCCAGTGAGAAAGGGTGGGAGGTACTCGATTACTGGCAGGATGAGTGGCAACAGATACGCACCACTGAAGAGGCAACCCTACTTCCTGCCTCGCCAGCTCGCTTAAAGCCACCGGCGGCATTGCGTCAATTTAAACAGCGGCTTGAAGATCCTCAGCCTGATGTCTCCGCATTGCTTAAAACCCTTAAAAACGAGACCGCTACGCTAGATTATTTACGCACCAGCGCTAGCCAACTTGCTCGCGAAAATGTATTGATAACAGAAAATAAACACGCATTTATGATGCATGGGTTTGAGCGAGCATTCGCCAAAGTGAGCTTAGAAACCCTAATCCGCGCCCTATCTCTGAATAGTTTTCCTTTATTTGACACCTGTTTGCAAAGGGCTAGGGTCAGATCAGATTTCGCCGCTGCCATTGCAAAACGTTGTATACCCCATGAAGTTGCCGAAGCTATTACACTATTAAGTTATCTGGGCTCGAGTGGTCTGTTCGTGCATCCGAGCCTGCGCCTGACACTGACTTTACCGCAACATACCGAATCTGTTTTTACGCTCCGATCCTGGGCAGAGTCGGGCAAAGAGCCCGAGATATATTCACTGGAAATTGCTCGGCGCTGGGGAGTGAATGAACAATATTTAGCAGCGATTTCTTTAAGTGGTAAGTCCCCCTTACCTGCCGCTACAAACCCGGCAACCTTAAAGCTGGCTGCCATGCTGCAATTAAGTAATTACCTGACATCTCACCTATTTTCCAACGGCGGCCTACTAAAAGAAGATCAGGATAAATTTCACTCCCTACTAAGTATTCTTGACCTTCAAGCCGAAGGTGTACCCAAAGTGATCCAACAGGTTATCGAGCAAGGCAACGTATATAACCTAATCTCATGATTAGCTTATTAATCTAGCGTTCGTTTGCCGTTCTGAGCCACCACCTCTTCGTCATGGCTGCCTTGATGACCGCGCGTCCCGCCAGAATCCAGACACTAAACCTCTGTGCCTAAAAGCATGGATTCCGTGTCGTTGCACGGAATGACGAAAGGGATTGGATCCCGAATCACCGTGCGCTGTTCGGAATGACGGAAATGCTAAGCTTCCGAATTACGCTACGCTGTTCAGAATGACAAGAAGGATTGGATTCCGCCTCAGA
>CAXQZJ010000018.1:0-5914 GCA_964228145.1 Alteromonadaceae bacterium
GGATTCCCCATGTGAGAGTAGCACACCGCCAGGCTCCTATTTAAAGTGAAAAACCCAGCCTTGTGCTGGGTTTTTTGCTTTATGGCGTTTGATAGTGTGCTACTCGAACGAAGTGACCAATCCTTCTGGAAAGGATTGGCATGTCGGAGCATCGTGACGACTACCCCGTAGGGGTGAGGGCAAGGATAGCCCGAATAAAGTAGCACACCGAAGGACGGCCTGCCCCCGGGCTCCTATTTGCATCAGAAAACCTAACGTGGGCTACTCGAACGAAGTGACCAATCCTTCTGGAAAGGATTGGCATGTCGGAGCATCGTGACGACTACCCCGTAGGGGCGAGCGCAGGGATAGCGCGAGTACCAACAAAGCTTAATAGCAGTGCTTGAACCGAATATATCAGCGACGACTGCACCCTGGGTTCGAGAATATTGACAACGTGATTAAAATTGCAGCATTAGCTGTTGATCAGGCAACTTCTTAAGTCGGTTAGTGAAGTGATCATAGAGAATCTACTTATTCCTTAAACAGGTGCTACTCTTATTGGTTATTGACAGGATCACGACCATGCATAAACACCTTTTTATCGCTCTTGTTTTATTCGGACTCAGCTTTGCAGGGGCTTATTTTCAGTTGGCTGCTTGGGTAAACGCTTTACTGATTTCATTTGTGTATATGTTCTCATGGATGCTTTTAACCTTCACAAATAAAAATCCTGATTCTGAAGAAACTCATTCAAACGAAAACAGCGACAAAGCAGGCTCGCAAAGTATAGTGGGCGTAGCGAATTGTGTTTCAACAATTGCTATAGGCAGCGCATCCGTATCTCACTTTATTAATAAGCTCACCGAGATGTTCCAACGCCAGGTCGATAGCGTCGCCGAGGTTGCGAAAGAAATAGATTCTATCGACAAGGGAAATAAGACTCTGCTTGCTGACACTCAAGCAGCACAAACAAGGATTGAACTGACGAATACCAATAGTAAGCAAAGTCAGCAACTTTTGTCGAAGATGTCAGCGGAACACCAGTCTCTCAATGCCACGATAAACGACACTGGACTTCATTTAAATCAATTAACGGAGGGCGTTAGAAGCATCACCTCTATTCTTGATACGATCAATCAACTTGCCGAACAAACAAATATGCTAGCTTTGAATGCAGCCATTGAAGCGGCTCGTGCCGGTGATCAAGGTCGTGGCTTTGCCGTAGTTGCTGACGAAGTAAGGAACTTAGCAAAGCGGACAACTGAAGCGACACAAGGTATAGAAGACGTTGTCAATACGATAAATAAAGGTGCGGAAGATTCGCTTAAGGCAATGCAAGAATTAGCTACAAGCGGAGAGGAAATGTCTACTACGTTGGTTCAAATAAGCACCAGCATGCAAGAGAATGCAACCAATGCAGAGATCGCCATGCAGTCTATGCAACGCGTGACGGATACGGTAACTCAGCACTCGAAAAGCAATAACGACATTAACCACAGTATCAACTTGATACACCAAACTGTGGACGTACTGCAAACTGAATTACTTGAGGCCGCGTCGAAGGCTGATAATCTCAGTGACAGAACTGAGGAAATGTTCAGGTATCTGGGTGACTTCGATATCCAGGATCGTAATTCCGTGATTCGAGATGTTGCCATTAAAGCAGCGGGCGAAATTTCGGATTTATTTGTACAAGCAATTGAAAAAGGTGAGATTAGTGAAATTGATCTATTCGATACGAACTATCAACCAATCCCGAATACAGACCCACCCAAATATACGACGCGTTTCGACAAGTTTACTGATTCGCACTTACCCTCGATTCAGGAGCCTATTTTAGCGCAGTATCCCTTCGTAAATTATGCTGGCGCAGTAGATAGAAACGGATATTTCCCCACGCATAATAAAAAGTTCAGCCAGCCGTTGACCGGGAACCGAGAAGTAGACTTAAGTAATAACAGAACGAAAAGGATATTTACAGATACGACCGGAAAGCGGTGTGGAGCGAATACTGCCTCATTTTTACTCCAGACCTACAAACGCGATACCGGTGAAGTTATGCACGACTTATCGGCGCCCATTTTCGTTAACAATAAACATTGGGGTAATATAAGGATCGGATATAACCCAGAAACTGAGTGAGACACGGATGGCAACTAATAAAACTCAGGTTACTCAAGATCAAGTCAGTGACCTGTTAGCAAAAATAGAAAACCCACAAAAACGCGCAGATTGCTCTCATCTAGATAGATTGATGCAGCAGATTACTGGCCATGAAGGTAAAGTTTGGGGCGGGAGCATGGTGGGTTATGGTCAGTATCATTATCGCTATGAGTCTGGCCGGGAGGGTGATTTTTTCATTACTGGTTTTGCACCAAGAGCGAAAAATATCTCTTTGTACATCATGGCGGGGTTTTCACGCTACGATGACCTTATGGCCAAGTTGGGAAAATATAAAACCGGTAAATCCTGTTTGTATATCAATAAACTGGCAGACGTTGACGAGCAGGTCCTGGCAGCGCTAATTAGTGAAAGTGTAGCGTGGATGCGAGAAAAATATCCTGATTAACAGCAGGTTATACGGCAGTCACGCAACGCCTTTAATACTTTTGAGTGAAACTCACGTTGGTAGAGAACTAAAATCACCAATACAGTAATAAGCATAAACAGCCACGCGTTTACGAACCAGGACAAGCTTGCTAAAGACAAATAAATAGCGCGCAACCCATAATTAAATGTGTGACCCGCCTGGTCAATGACTTTTCCAGCCCGGTTTGCAAAAAGCTCTTTTTGCTCGTCAGTGAGGTGTTCTTTTTGTGGGGCCGACCCAACCAAAACGCTGGCGAATCCATACTGGCGAATTGACCAGGTAAATTGGAAAAAAGCGAACACATAAATGAAAATCAGCAACAGAATTTTCATTTCGATTTGTAATTCGGTCGCCTGTGACAAAGGCACCATATGAACTAGCAATTCAGTCAGCTTTTCTGCGGATAATAAGGCGGTCAGCAAACCCGCTAATATTAGCAGTGAACTGGAGGCAAAAAATGCTACGTTGCGTTCGATGGTAGCAATGATTGACACATCAGGAATGCGATTCTCCCGCAAAAGCATTTGTACCATCCAGGCACTACGCTGTTTACGTAATTCGCTGGCCAAGCATATAGTGGTTTTTGCTTTTCGTTTCGCAAATAGGGTATATCCCATCCACAACGCCAAAAACCAAAATAATGCGATTCCATCTAAAAGTGCCATTCCGTTCCTCGATGCTGATACAAGCTAAAGCATAATTCTGCTACACTTTCGCGCCTTTTTTAAACTAGTTTTTACAGAGAATTTTATGCAAGTCATGCTCGCACCGATGGAAGGTGTTGTCGATCACCTAATGCGGGACATGTTAACTCAGGTTGGCGGCTTCGATTTGTGCGTAACTGAATTCGTACGCGTTGTTGATCAGTTGATGCCGGCCAAGGTCTTTCACAGGATTTGTCCAGAGCTTTTGTCTGACGGTAAAACCCCTGCGGGCGTTCCCGTTCGAGTTCAGCTATTGGGGCAGTCTCCCGAGTGGTTGGCAGAAAATGCATTCCGCGCTTGTGAACTCGGCTCTCACGGTGTGGATTTAAACTTTGGTTGTCCAGCTAAAATTGTCAATAAAAATAAAGGTGGCGCCGTGCTGTTAAAGGAAACGGACACCCTTTACAACATCGTTTCTGCGGTAAGAAGCGCGGTCCCGACTCAGCAACTTGTCAGTGCCAAAATGCGACTTGGGTTTGAAGATAAAAGTTTAGCCCTCGATAACGCAAAAGCATTGGAAGAAGCCGGCGCTGGCTTATTAGTCGTGCATGCGCGAACAAAAACGGAAGGCTACAAACCTCCAGCATATTGGGATTGGATTGCAAAAATTAAACAAGAAGTATCTATACCGGTGGTCGCTAATGGTGAAATCTGGTCATATCAGGATGCGTTAAAATGCATGGAGCAGTCTCAATCTTCAATGCTTATGTTGGGGCGTGGCGCACTGGCAATGCCAAATTTGGCGCACGTTGTTAGGGGCAATCAACACGCCATGCCCTGGCATCAGGTTAAATCTTTGCTCATTCAGTATTCTGGTTACGAAATCTATGGCGATAAGGGCCGCTATTACCCTAATCGTATAAAACAATGGCTTGGGTATTTGCAGCGCCAGTATAGTCAGGCTGAGGAGTTGTTTTTGCGGATTCGTACTTTGCGCACCTCAGCTGAGATAGTTAGCCAGTTGCAACGATAGAGGTCATGACAGCACATCGAACTGTTGATAATCTAGACTTGGACACAACAACAAGTAGATGATATGACGAACAAAAACTTTAAATTAAAAGCTGTCGTTGTAGCCATCGCCCTCGGGGCGTTGGCAGGCTGTCAAGACGAACAAGCCGCTCCCAGCGGGGAAAAGGTTGTTATTAATAAAAACCCTTTTCCGAGCACTTATCAACCTTTGGCCAGTGAGCCTACCTTAATCACTAATGTGACAATTTTAGACGGTATCGGTGGTCGAATCGAAAATGGCAGTGTATTGCTGGAAAACGGTAAGATCATGGCCGTCGGAACAGAGGTGGTTGCCCCACAAGGTGTTACGACTATCAATGGGGAAGGTAAGTGGTTAACGCCCGGCATTATTGATGTTCATTCCCATTTAGGTGTATATGCGACACCGGATGCCCAGTCACACGCAGATGGGAATGAAGCAACAGCGCCCGTAACTGCTGCAGTCTGGGCTGAGCATTCGATTTGGCCCCAGGACCCCGGTTTTTCCCGGGCGCTGGCCGGCGGTGTTACGAGTTTGCAAATCCTACCCGGATCCGCGAATCTCGTAGGTGGCCGTTCGGTGACAGTGAAAAACCTGCCAAATCGCACGATTCAGGATATGAAGTTCCCCAACGCCCCCTATGGGTTAAAAATGGCCTGCGGCGAAAACCCCAAACGCGTATATGGCAATAAAGGTGGACCTGCCACCCGAATGGGCAATGTTGCAGGTTATCGCCAAGCCTGGATTGATGCCCAGGACTATCGGGATAAGTGGGCCAAATACAATGAGGAGTTTGATGCGGGTAAAAATCCGACCGCACCAAAACGTGATTTGAAGTTAGAAACCTTGGCCGGTGTACTGGACGGCGAGATATTAGTGCACATGCATTGTTATCGCGCCGATGACATGGGCACCATGCTGGATGTGATGAAAGAGTTTGATTATCACATTGCGTCTTTTCAACATGCTGTAGAGTCTTACAAAATTGCTGATACCTTGGCTGAAAATAAGGTATGCAGTGCGATGTGGGCTGATTGGTGGGGCTTTAAGATGGAGGCCCATGACGGTATCCGTGAAAACATTCCTATGGTTCATCAGGCGGGCGCCTGTGCAATTGTTCACTCCGATGACGACAAAGGCATTCAGCGCTTAAATCAGGAAGCCGCCAAAGCCCTGGCTGATGGTCAACGTGCTGGGATTGATATCAGCAAGGCCGTGGCCTGGACATGGTTGTCTGCAAATCCTGCTAAGTCTCTGGGGATTTTTGATCAGACAGGTTCCATCGAAGTGGGCAAGAATGCAGACCTGGTGCTGTGGAACACAGATCCGTTTTCAACCTATGCTCAGGCGGAGCGGGTTTACATTGATGGCGGACTTGCCTATGACCGGAGTACACCAGAAACCTGGCCGGTTGCTGATTTTGAGTTGGGCCAGCCCGGTGAAGGAGATGCAAAATGAAAAAGACAATCCTGACAACCATGATTGGTGCCTTACTGATGGCGCAAACCGCATTGGCAGACCAGCTTGCCATCGTGGGTGGCACTATGCACACCATGGGTGAGCAAGGCACGGTGACAGACAAAGCGTTGTTGATTAATGACGGAAGAATTGAGGCGGTGGTTGAACGCAATGCCATCCCAGAGGGAT
>CAXQZJ010000019.1:0-16793 GCA_964228145.1 Alteromonadaceae bacterium
GCAAACGGTTGCGGGCCAACTAACCGATGCCTGCGGGTTTATCCTGATGCAAAAATCCCCGACCTGCGGCATGGGTAGCGCCAAAGTGTATGGCGAGAAAGGCAGCCCGCTGTTCAGCAGTGACGGTATTTTTGTGCAAACGCTCAGGCAACAGTTGCCGCTGCTGCCGTTAACCGAGTCCGGGCGTCTCAACGATGCACGTTTGCGCGAGCATTTTTTTGCTCAGGTTTATGCCTATCACGATTGGAAAACCCGGGTAGAGCCGGCGTTAAGCGTTAAAGTCTTAACCGACTTCCATTACCGGCATAAGCTGGGATTGCGTATTCACAATGAGCCTGTGATGCGCGAACTGGGCCGTTTATTGGCAAACGCAAAAGATCAGCCCATCGCGGCGGTGGCTGAGCAATACATTCAAGGCTTTATGCAGGCAATTAGTAAGGTGATTGAGCCCAAGCACCATGCTTATGCAATGACGCGTATGGTGCATTATATGAAACGCTGGTTAAGCCCACAGGAGCGTGAATATGCCGAGCTGCTCATTGCTCAATACAAAGACGGTGTGGTGCCGTTAATAGTGCCGATGTCGCACCTGAAGTTTTGCATGAAAAAATATCAGTGCGGCGAAAAACTCGCGGTTTGGCAACCTTATCCAGAGGAATTAGGACTACAAAATGCTATCTGATGCCACCTATACCCTGATGTGGTTCCGCGCTGACTTGCGTGTGGCCGATAACCCTGCGCTGGCAATGGCTATGGCAGATGGCCCTGTGATTGCGGTGTATTGTCTGGCCGAGGAACAATGGCAAGAGCACGACGTGTCGCCCGCCAAACAAGCACTGATGGTGGCACAGGTACGGGATTTAGCTGATTCACTGCAATCGCTGAATATACCGCTATTGGTGTTACACCCGAAAACCTTTGCTAAAACCGACAAGGCTTTACTCGATTTGATTCAGAAGCATGGTGTGCGCTCGGTGTACTTTAACCATGAATATGAACTCAACGAAATGAACTTGTCTCGCCGTTTTGTTCAGCAGTGCAAGTCAGTAGGTGTAGAAGTTCACAGCTATCATGACCAGGTACTTACCGTGCCGGGCAGTGTGCGCACCAATGCGGGCGATTTTTATCAGGTTTTTACGCCTTTCAAAAAGGCCATCTATAAAGCGGCCGATATGCTGATCCGCCAGTATTATCCCACGCCGGATAAGCAACAAAAAATCGATATTGCATCTGATCTTGAGGCCTTGGATAAGGTCGAAATCGATGAACAATGGCTGTCTCTCTGGCCTGCCGGTGAGCGCGAGGCGCAGCAGCGATTACAAACCTTTTGTGAGCAATGTGTTCAGGATTATCAAGATAAGCGAGACATGCCAGCATTGGATAATACCAGTCAGCTTTCGCCTTACTTAGCGATAGGGGCATTAAGCCCGCTGCAATGCTTACGTGCCGCTATGCAAGAAAATAGCGGTGAGTTAGAAACCGGTAATAAAGGCATAGTGACCTGGATCAGTGAGCTTATTTGGCGTGATTTTTATCGTCACTTACTCAGTGCCTGCAAAGACTTGAGTAAACACAAGGCGTTTAAATCCGACACCGACAGGCTCCCCTGGAAGACTGATCAGGATTTATTCAAGCGATGGTGTGAAGGCAAAACGGGCTACCCTATTGTTGATGCAGGGATGCGCCAGTTAAACCAAACCGGCTGGATGCATAATCGGGTGCGCATGATTACGGCGATGTTCTTAACTAAGCACTTGTTTATTGATTGGCGCATGGGTGAGAAATACTTCATGCAGCAGTTAGTGGATGGTGATTTGGCGTCGAATAATGGCGGCTGGCAGTGGAGCGCATCAACCGGTTGTGACGCCGCCCCCTATTTCCGCATTTTCAATCCGGTACGACAATCGGAAAGATTTGATCCGGACGGCGATTACATCCGTAAATACGTGTCAGAATTAAAAAAAGTCGATGGCAAACGTATTCACATGCCATCTGCAGACCTGGCAAACAGGCTAGGATATCCAACACCAATTGTTGAGCACAGTGAAGCCGTAGCGCAAACAAAACGCTGGTTTAAGGAATTAAACGACAGTGCTTAAGGGTAAATTATGCAAACCGAACCGAATGCGATCGTACAGTTAAAAGCGCTGTTTGATCGCCTTGATGGTAACAACGTACGCAGCGGCATCATTGCCGATGTCTATCACAGCGATATGCGTTTTCAGGATAGCTTTCATTGCTTGCAGGGCCGCGAGGCATTTGAAACTTACTGCGAATCGCTTTACCAAAACCTGAGTTATTGCCGATTTGACTACCACGACACCATTATCGATGGGCAGTTGGCAATGCTCACCTGGACCATGCGATATGCACACCCGCGTCTTAAAGGGGGCAAGGAGATAACGGTAGAAGGGGCAACCCGCGTAGAGTTTGACGACAAGATCCGTTCACACCGCGATTACTTCGATGGTGGCAAGTTGCTTTACGAACACGTGCCGATTCTTGGCACGGTTATCAAAACCCTTAAAAAGAGACTCGGCTGATGCCAAACACGCAAATAATCTGGTTGGTGGGTGCCTCTTCAGGCATCGGCAAAGCGCTGGTAGAAAAACTGTTGCAACCCGGCGTAACCCTTTATATCAGTGCCCGTAGTGAGGACAAACTCAAAGAAATCGCGAACCAGTACGACAAGGTCTACGCGCTACCAATGGACATGACCAAATCCGAAGATGTGCGTTGGAGCATTGATAAAATCAATGCTCAGCATGGACATCTGGACACGGTTATTTTCAACGCAGGTACCTGCGAATACATGAACGGCGATGCACTGGAGCAGGACGCCATACAGCGGGTCTTCGAAACCAACTTTTTCGCTTTAACGCGCCTTACCGAGAAGGTAATACCCTTGTTGAAAAGCGCCACCGAGAAAAAACACAGCAAACCTAAGCTGGTTTTTATTGGTAGCAGCGTGACCTACCTTGCGCTTCCAAGAGCGTGTGCTTATGGTGGTTCAAAGGCAGCACTGCGTTATTTTGCTGAGAGCATTTATAACGATCTGAAGCACCTAAAGATTGATGTCAGGGTGGTCAGCCCAGGCTTTGTTGAAACACCGCTGACCGACAACAATGATTTTGATATGCCATTTTTAATCAGTGCAGAAAAAGCGGCTGATTACATTGTTAAAGGCCTCAACGGCAGCCGGTTTGATATTCATTTTCCCCGACGGCTGACTTGGTCGTTGAAGTTGATTAACGCGCTGCCAACGCGCTGGCGATTTGCGATTACATCAAAGATGTCTAAGTTAGCACCTCAGAAGTAAAGGACAAGGTGACATGCAAGAAGTAAAATCCGGGCAACGTATTGCCGTTATTGGCACTGGTATTGCGGGCTTAACCAGTGCTTATCTGCTCAATCGGCAACATCAGGTAGATGTGTATGAGGCCAACGATTATATTGGTGGCCATACTCACACCCACGATGTGGAATTAGACGGAAAAACCTTTGCGGTAAATACCGGATTTATCGTTTACAACGATTGGACCTATCCGAATTTTATTAAGCTGATGGAGCAACTAGGCGTTCAAACCGAAGCGTCCAACATGAGCTTCAGTGTGCGCTGCGAAAACACCGGATTAGAGTACAATGGCAACAACCTTAATAGCCTTTTTGCTCAGCGCCGTAATCTGTTTCGTCCGTCGTTTTGGAAAATGATCAAGGATATCCTGCGCTTTAATAAACAGAGTCTGGCGCTGGTGGAACAGGACAATTTTCGTGATGATGAAACCCTTGGTGAGTTTTTTCAACGCGAAGGTTATGGTCAGGACTTTATATACTATTACATAGTGCCAATGGGGGCGGCGATTTGGTCTGCCTCTTACGATACTATGCTGTCGTTTCCGCTGGCATTTTTCTTACGCTTTTTTAAAAATCACGGCTTACTTAGCGTCAGTAATCGTCCCCAATGGCGGGTACTCACCGGTGGTTCACGTAGTTACGTTGGCCCTATCACCGCGAGCTTTAAAGACAATATCTTTTTAAATTGTGCGGTCGATAAAATTGAACGGGACGCGGACGGGGTGACGGTACATTCATCCCGGGGCATAAACCGTTACGATCAGGTCGTGTTAGCTTGTCATTCAGATCAGGCTTTGGCAATGTTGGCCGAGCCCAGTGACGCAGAACAGCAGATCCTTAGTGCCATTCCGTATCAAATGAATGATGTGGTGTTGCATACCGATCGACGTTTTATGCCAAAGCGGAAATTGGCCTGGGCCAGCTGGAATTACCATATTCCCCAGCGTTCCACTGATTGCGCTATGCTGACTTACTACATGAATTTGCTGCAAAACTTTGGTGAAACCTCAGAACCGTTATTGGTTACGCTAAATCGCAACAGCGAAATTGACCCGCAAAAAATCATTAAACGCTTGCGTTACAGCCACCCGGTATTTACTCAGGATGGTATGGCGGCGCAAGCTCGACATAATGAGATCAATGGTCAGCAACGCACATACTTTTGCGGCGCGTACTGGTTAAACGGATTTCATGAAGACGGCGTGAACAGCGCGTTACGTGTTGCAGAAAAATTCGGGATTAGTCTTTAATGTTACATAGCCGGTTGTATTCTGGCAGTGTGCGTCATCGTCGGATCACGCCCGCCAAACACGGTTTTAATTACCGGCTTTATATGCTGTTTTTGGACCTCGATGAATTGCCGTCGATAGCCAATCAAGCCTGGTACTTTTCAGTCGATAAGGCCAATCTGATTAATTTCAGAAGCCGGGATTATCTGGATGGTAACGCGGCATCACCTACACAACTGAAACAAGGGGTTATCAACCGCGTTGAGCAATGGTTTGCAGCGCAACGTAAGCCATGCCCTGAGATATGTCGCGTTGCCTTACTTACTCATCCTCGTTATTTAGGCATCGTGTTTAACCCCTTGAGCATGTATTACTGCTATAACGGTGATAACGAGTTAGTGGCGATGCTGGCTGATGTATCGAATACGCCGTGGAACGAACGACACCATTACGTTTTACCCGTGTCAGATGATACCTTTACCGGTGTTCGCACTGATATTGCGCAGGAACAGATGCAGTTTCAGTGTCAAAAGCAGTTTCATGTGTCGCCGTTTAATCCTATGCAGATGGATTATCACTGGCGAATTCGTCGTCCTCAACAACAATTGTTTTTACACATAGAAAATCATTTGCGCGGGGAAGAAGCAGAAAAGCACTTCGATGCCACTGTGGCAATGGAAGCGCAGCCGATCAGCAAGCTGGGACGCTTTGCGTTAAAACAACCCGTGATGACGCTGCAAGTCGTTTGGGGGATCTATTGGCAAGCGCTTAAACTGTTTTTCAAAAAGGTCCCGATTTACGATCATCCGAAAACCTGAATTTGGCGGTGAATTTGTTCACGATTGTTTGATCTACCCTACAAAATTTTGCGTATAGGCTAGAATAATCAAGAGCTTGCATTTATTACCAAGGAGCTGGGATGTCTGCCCAAACCCGTACCCACACGTCAAATGAGCATCAAAGTGGCTGGCTGATTAACTTCGCCAGAAAAAGCCTATTCAACCGTCTGTCTCAATTGCACACCGGACGATTAACCATCGCTGAGAACGGCCAGCAGCATATCTTCGGTGTACAGGTCGAGGGCGCACCTGACATCACCTTAAGTGTTGACGATCCGTCTTGTTATCTGGATATTGTTTTTGCAGGCAGCATAGGTGCAGGGGAGTCATACATGACTGGCGACTGGACTTGCAGCAACTTAACCGACTTGGTCAGGCTGTTTGTCATCAATATGGATGTGTTGGACGACATGGACTCGCGCTGGACATTCATACAAAAGCCGTTGATGAAACTGCTGCACAACCTTAAGCGCAATTCTGAAAAAGGCGCAAAACGCAATGTCGCGGCCCATTATGATCTGGGTAACTCGATGTTTGCGGCCTTTTTAGATCCCACCATGATGTATAGCTCTGGGGTGTTTCCTCGCCCTGATGCCAGCATGCAAGAAGCATCAGAGCATAAGTTGCAAACCATCTGTGAAAAACTCGATATCCAACCCCATGACCGGGTTGTGGAAATTGGTACAGGCTGGGGCGGCTTCGCCATCTATGCGGCGCAGCATATTGGCTGTCATGTCACTACCACGACTATCTCAGAACAACAGTATCAAATGGCCAAGCAGCGGGTTGCTGAACTCGAGCTTGAGGATAAAATAACCTTACTTAAAGAGGATTACCGTAATCTTGATGGTAAGTACGATAAGTTGGTCTCGATTGAAATGATCGAGGCCGTGGGTTGGCAGTATTACGACACCTATTTCAACAAGTGTGCGTCTTTGCTTAAACCTGACGGCACCATGTTAATTCAAGCCATTACCATCACCGACCAGCGTTTTGAGCAATATAAACGCAACGTGGATTTTATTCAGAAATACATTTTCCCCGGCGCTGGCCTGCCATCAGTTGAGGCCATCATGAGCTCAATCAAAAAGGCAACCGATCTGCGTTTAGTGCATCTGCAGGATTTCGCAGAGCATTATGCAATGACATTACGGGCCTGGTGTGAGCGATTCCTGCAAAAAGCCGAGTACATTAAGCAACAAGGCTACAGTGATGAGTTTATTCGCATGTGGGAATACTACTTATGTTACTGCGAAGGCGGCTTTAAAGAACGCTCTATTGGTGTGAGTCACTTGGTGTTTGCCAAACCGCAACATAAAGATGAAGTGATTACCCGCGCCTGATGACCGCCACCGGCCACAAAATAATCAATGGCGTGCTATTCCAAGCTACCTGGTTTAGCTGCATTTTGTTGCAGTGGTGGCTGGCGTTAATCCCTGCGCTGGCGCTGACGCTCCACTTTGTAATGCATAAAGGCGCGCCGATGGCGAGATTGACGGCTTTGTGGCCGTTGTTGTTGGCGGGCATAGGGGCCGATGCATTGCTGGCTTGGCTGGAGGTATATCAATTCCCCGCAGATAAAGCGTCACCCTCGCTGCTGGGTTTACCCTTGTTTTTATGGGTATTGTGGTGGGGCTTTGCTTTAACCATTCCTGTGTCGTTATCTGTTTTCATGCAAAAGCCTCCAGTGTTCATTCTACTCTGCGCTATCTCTGCCCCCTTGTCGTATCGTGCCGGTGATTACCTCGGCGCGGTTATCCTTGCGCCGAACTGGCCATACTATTTAGTGCCGGTTTGGATATTGTTGGCGTTGATTGCTCTTCGCGGTCACCCACCACAGAAGGAATCATGATGAATCGTTTTGTTATATTGCTACTGCTCGTCAGCTCGCCTTTGTGGGCACAGAATTATCAGGTAACGGGGAAAGCCCGTTCTGTGGATGGCGAGACCTTGTACTACACCGAGACCTATCAATTTGAACGAAATGAAGCGGGTGATGTTGTCGCAGGTGAGGTCAGTTATCAAACACCCGATGGTGAAGAGTTTGCGACTAAGACAATAAAGGCCACTAAGTTCACCGGCCAACCCGATATCCTGTTTACTGATCTGCGGGCAAAGGAAACCACGGAAGTTAATTCTGACGGCCAAGAACTCCGACTGAACCGTCGTGTTGAAGGTAAAAAAACCAAACAAAAGACCCTTAGCTTCCCACGTAAAACACAGGTTGTGGTTGACGCGGGTTTTGATGAATTTGTGCGTCAGCACTGGCAGGCGTTGTTGGACGGTAAAACAGTAAAAATGGCCTTTTTCCCGATCGATCGCAGCAGCCTGGTTGATTTTAACGTCAAAATGATAAAAAAGTCGGACCAGCAAGTTTCCTTAGAAATGTCTCCAGATAGTTTTTGGGTGGGAATGGTTATTGACCCAATATTGCTCGATTACGATACCAAGCAACGCCTGATCAGTTATCGGGGGATCACCAATATCGCCAAGTATTCTGACGGTGAACCTGACGGAGAAAACTACACCGCGCACATCACTTATCAGTATGCTGACAACTGAAAAAAACGTTTTGATTTATTAAATTAAATCAATTGGTTACGATGGAAGTTGCTGTGCCTGAAAAAAAGCCTGCGAAAACCATTGTCAGGAACTGAATTACCTGATAAAAAGCGCAAAATTTCGACGGTTCGACGGTTCGACGGTTCGACGGTTCGAAATTTTGCTCCCATGACCCGCCCAGGATGTCACACAGGACACAGCAAGCAAAATCTGACAGAGCAAGCTAAACCTAATAGGTCTCAATCCTAAACTTGTGTGATAGAAAATGAATAAAACCCTGATTGTTGTTGATGACGCCACGTCTTTTGCTGCGGTAGAAAGTGCAGAAGTACTGTCTTTTGAAGATTATCTGGCCCAGTACCCGAAAGTGAACGAGCCCAAAACCCGGGTGATAAACCTGTGTGATACCCGCCAGTATCTGAGTAAGGGCTATTACTGTTCACTGTTGGCTGAAGCGCGTCAGCACCGGGTGTTGCCGACGCTGGCAGCCCTCAACGATTTGCGCCAAAGCGATGAACAGCAGCAATTAATGTCATGGCATGCGCTGAGTGCAGAAGCGTTGGAATCTGTGCAGCAGCAACATGTACAGTGGATATTTTTCGGATGGTGTGAAAACCCACTACTGAAAAAGTTAGCACGAGATGTGTTTCAGGCCTTTGCTGCGCCCATTTTAAGGCTTGAATTACAAGCCGATGGCGTCGGTGCCCGTGTCACAGTCCAGGCTAAGCAGTTAACTGATCTGGATACAACACAAAGCGCGGTGTTTGAGCAGCGCCTGGCAGGCTTTTGTCAAAACGTTTGGCGCACAGGTCAGGGGACCAAGCGCAAGCCACGTTGGGATTTGGCGATTCTTGTTAACGACAAGGAAGACCATCCTCCGAGTGATAAAGAGGCAATTCGCCGCTTTGTCAAAGCTGCTGAGAAATTGGGCATGCACGCAGAGCTTATCAGCGAAAAACACGCCGCCAGATTGGGTGAGTTTGATGCCTTATTTGTGCGTGAGACTACCGCTATTGATCACCATACATACCGTATGGCGCGTCAGGCTGAACAGGAAGGCTTAGTGGTGATTGACGATCCCACCTCAATACTGCGTTGCTGCAACAAGGTGTTCCTGCACGATGCGTTTAGCTATAACAAGGTGCCGTCGTTACGTACTTTGGTGAGTGTGTCCGATAGTGCTGAAGAAGCGTTGCGTCTGGAAGCTCAGCTTGATTACCCGATGGTTCTGAAATTACCGGAAGGCTCGTTTTCCCGTGGTGTCTTTAAAGTTGAAAACCGCGATGAATTGCTGTCGCGTCTGAGCGAAATGTTAGCCATGAGTGCGCTGGTGTTAGTGCAGGAGTTTTTATACACAGATTATGATTGGCGTATTGGCGTTCTCAATGGCCGTGCTGTGTACGCGTGCCGTTATCATATGGCGCGTAAACACTGGCAAATATATAACCATGGTGCAAAGCGATTTAGTTCAGGTGGCTTTGACACGTTGCCAACCTTTGAGGTGCCTAAATCGGTTCTTGATGCTGCGCTAAAAGCTTGTGCCATGATAGGTAAAGGACTTTACGGCGTGGACATTAAGCAAAAAGACAACCAAGTTTACGTTATTGAAGTTAACGATAATCCCAGTATAGAGCATGGCGTTGAAGACAAGTATTTAGGCAACGAACTGTATATGTTGATTATGCAGGAATTTGTTAATCGCCTTGAGATGCGCGGAAAATAATATGACCACGGCAATCGCGGTACGTCCGGCTAAATCAGCTGATTTGGCCGGCTTGTTGGCACTTGAGCAACAGTGCTTTAGCTCGGACCGGTTAAGTAAGCGCAGCTTCCAACGCTTTATCCGATTGCAGCAAGCGGTATTTGTTGTTGCTGAACTGGATAACGACATCGTTGGGTATGCGCTGGTTATTTTTCACCGGGGTACGCGTTTGGCTCGTTTGTATTCCATCGCCGTGTCGGTGGCGCATCAGGGCAAAGGCATTGCCAGAACCCTACTGACCCAAGCAGAGCAGGGGGCAGAAGAGCGAGGTGCTCTGTATTTACGCCTGGAAGTTAATCAGCATAATGTTGGGGCGATTCATTTATACCGTCAGTTTGGTTACCGTGAATTTGGTTTGCTGGATGATTATTACGAAGATCACAGTAGTGCTATTCGTATGCAAAAGCGAATCCGTCATTTGCCCAATGTGGCGAATCGGCCTGCGGTGCCCTGGTATCGGCAAACAACAGAGTTTACCTGTGGCCCGTCCGCATTAATGATGGCGATGGCTGCCCTGAATGACCAGCTGCGTCCCTCGCTGAGCAGTGAGCTACAACTTTGGCGTGAAGCAACCACGATTTTTATGACCTCCGGTCATGGTGGTTGTCATCCGATTGGGCTGGCCAATGCTGCGGTGCGTCGGGGATTTACCGCCCAAGTTTGGTTGAGTCAGGATGGCCCTTTGTTTATAGACAGTGTGAGAGATAACGATAAAAAAACGGTTATTGAGCAGGTCCATAACGAGTTTTGTCAGCAAGCGTCAGAGCTGGGTGTGGAACTGGTGTATGACGCCATTACGCAGGATCAAATCCAACAATTGTGTTTAACCGGGGCAATGGTAGTGATATTAATCAGCACCTATCGATTAGACAGCAAAAAAGCCCCTCATTGGGTGTGCATCAGTGGTTGGGATGAAGACTGTTTTTACTTGCATGACCCAGATCCGGATGAAAAACATCAGGATGCCGTGGATTGTCAGTACCAGCCAATATTACGTCGAGACTTTGACAAGATGTCACAGTTTGGTCGCCAACGTTTACGTACTGCTATCGTTATTTTTCCAGGAGATCGTTAAGCGCTTCAGACAGGTGGGCAAAACGAAAGCGAAAGCCTGCCTGTTGTAGTCGTGCCGGAATACAGCGCTGGCCATAAATTAACAAGTCAGCCATTTCACCAAACAGCAGACGCAGCATGGGCGTTGGCATCGGCAGTATGCTCGGCCGATGCAGCACTTCGCCCAAGGTGCGGGTAAATTCCGCATTGGTTACAGGTGAGGGTGAACAAAGGTTATAAGCACCGTGGCAGTCTGGCGTGTTGAGTAAAAACTGGATTGCAGCAACCATATCGGCAATGTGAATCCACGGCATATATTGCTCGCCTGATGCCATCTTTCCGCCCAATCCAAATCGAAACGGCGGCAGCATTTTTTGCAGCGCCCCGCCTTGTTCGCTAAGCACTATGCCAGTTCTGAGCAGGCAAGTTCGAATCGCCATTTGCTCAGCGCCGAGGGCAATTTCTTCCCATCGTTTACACAGTCTGTGACTAAACTCATCAAAGGGGCTGTCATGAGCTTCGGAGATAATTTTGTCGCCCTGGCGACCATAGTAGCCCACTGCTGAACCGCTGATAAAACATCCCGGTGGCTGCTCAAGTCGCGAGAAAAGTGCCAGCAAATGTTCTGTGGTTGCCCAGCGACTCTGTTCAATTTGCTGTTTACGCTTTGCAGTCCAACGTTTGTCTGCTATCGGCTCACCAGCAAGGTTAACCACAGCGGACAGCTGCTGATCTGCAGCAATCTCATCAAGGCTTGTGATAAACCTGACTTGATGCTGACCTGAGTTAACAGTTTGATGTGCCCGTTGGGGGTGACGGGTCAGGACAATGGCCTCGCTGGCGGGCAGAGCCGATAAAAGGTGCCGACCAATAAGGCCTGTGCCGCCGGTAATAAGGATTGTCATAGTTGTGCCTGTAGCTGCGCTTATTTATTGCAAGATAGGCTAAGGGAGACGGAATCGGCAAATCTGAGTGCATGGGGTTTGTCGATTTCAACCTCAGCAAACTCGACCCAGGCATGTTCGGCTGCTATTGCCAGTACATCTGCGGTGAGTTTTTCAAGTAAATAGAAACGGTTGTTTTCCACCAGATCGATGATGCGTTTAGTGATGGTTTTGTAGTTGAGAGCATCGTCCATGTTGTCGCTGTCAGTGGCATTTTCAGCCCGGTAGCGAATAACTACATTAACGATAACGTCTTGTTTTTTCTTGATTTCGTCTTCGTTGATACCGATAAAGGTGCGTAGACGCAGGTTTTTTATTCGAATTGTCGCGAGATCTAACTTCATAGGTTTGCTAACAGTCTGATTTTTCGAGAGTATACACAGGTTCAAAAGGAAAATACGAATCACACCGCTATGAAGATCAAAGAAACCTCTACCGCAAAGACACTTTTGGTGCTGGCAAGCATCGTGGTAATTCTGGCGGGCGTGAAAACCGCCAGCAGTTTATTGGTACCGTTTTTACTTTCCGTGTTTATCGCTATTTCATGTTATCCGGTGATTGAGTTTGCCTCCAGATATAAGGTGCCACGTTGGCTGGCTATTGTTTTGGTGATTAGCATAATTGTTGTTTTTGGGCTGTTTTTAGCGGGCCTGGTCGGGCAGTCGATGAATGACTTTACCGCTAAATTACCCGAATACGAGAACCGACTTGGAAATAAGTTTGCGCAACTAACGGAATACTTGGCCGTACTGGATATCCAAATCGAGAAAAAACAGCTATTGAGCTATTTTGACCCGAGCATGGCGATGGGAGTGGCAAGCAACCTGTTGTCTGGTTTAGGCGGCGTGATGACCAACTTTATGCTGATTCTGCTGACTGTGGTATTTATGCTGTTCGAAGCAAACAGTTTTCCTCATAAAGTGCATATCGCCCTTGATGATCCTTCAATGAAAATGAAGCACATCGACCGCTTTTTGGTGTCGGTGAAAAATTATCTGGCAATCAAAACGGGCGTGAGTTTGCTGACAGGTACCTTAGCGGGCATTTTATTGTACTTCGTCGGGGTTGATCACTTCCTGCTTTGGGCGGTCTTTGCATTCTTACTCAACTACATTCCTAATATTGGTTCAATTATTGCGGCGCTCCCCCCTGTGTTACTGGCCTTGGTTCAATTGAGTCCCGGCTCGGCTGGCATTGTGGCGATAGGCTATGTTGCCATCAATACCATCATGGGCAATATGGTCGAACCCCGCTTTATGGGCAGGGGCCTTGGCTTGTCGACACTGGTGGTGTTTTTAAGTTTAGTTTTCTGGGGGTGGCTGCTTGGTGCGGTAGGCATGCTGCTGTCAGTGCCGTTGACCATGATTGTGAAAATTGCGCTGGAAAGTAAGCAGGAAACGCGCTGGTTAGCCACCTTGCTAAGTTCTGAAAACCTCGCGGAGGAAACCCGCGATGCCGAGTTTGATACGCTTAAACAAGAAGCAGGGAAAATGACTGAGGTCAGCAGCGATCCTGCGGCATCAAGCAAATCTGAATAACAAACAACCGTTACTGAGGCGGCGTGGTGAAACGCAGGGTAAAACAAGCGCCGCCTAACTGACTGTCACTGATATCCATGTTGCCTTCATAGGCAACCAATAAATCCGCAACGATGGCCATGCCAATGCCTTGGCCTTCACCATAGGCGTCGAGACGTGCGCCGCGCTGTAACAACCATTGTCGCTGTTCCGGTGCCACACCGGGACCATCGTCCTCTATTTGAATACAAAGTTCATGCTGAGTCTGCCGCGCGCTTATCGCAACTTGTTGCTGCGCAGCTTTGCAGGCATTGTCGAGTAGGTTGCCAATTAACTCGGTAACATCGGTCTGATCGCCATAAAAGCGCAGGTCCTCGTGACTCTCAAGGTGAATGCTGAGCTTTTTGTCCAGATAAACTTTTTCCATTGCGTCGATCACCGAGATGATGATTGGCGTGAGAGCAATACCACCATTATGGACAGCGTCCCGGGCACTGACAGCGCGTTTTAGTTGGCGTGATATTTGGTTTTCGATACGCTGAAGCTGTGCCCGTGCACTGTCGTTCAGATCGTCCATGCCCTTGAGCACTGCTAATGGCGTTTTCAGCGCATGGGCAAGGTCTGACAAACTGTTGCGATAGCGGCTGCGTTGTTGTTTTTGTGAAGATAACAGATGGTTGATTCTGTCCTGCAGTGCGGCCAGTTCATCCGGGTAATGTCCATCAATTTGTTGACGTTGACCGGACTCAATTTGCTGAATTTGGGTATTAATGGTGGCGACGGGCTTTAACGCGGCACGCAGTCCCCAGACTAACACCAGAATCAGGGCTCCTACAATCGCGCCCAGCCAAAGGTAAAGGTTACCCCTGAACTCATTGACTTGCGCATCAAAAATTCGAGCGTCTTTTAAAAGGTGGAAGGTGATCGGAAACAAGCGGCCATTATCTTCAAACACTGCGGTATAGCTGAACTGAAAAAAATGACCATTGTCCAGCGTCACGCGCTCAAATAATTCTTTACCAGAGGGGGGGAGGTTAAGTTGTGGCGGGGTTGTCCAACCTACCGCGGAGTCAGATTGCCAGGCGGGCAGCATATGCATAGCAATAAAACCATAAGTGCCGGATTCCGGGAGATTGAGGGCCTCGTTAAACAAGAGGCCTGGCATCAGAATTTCCCCTTCGCTCAATTCAAACTCAGAAATCAGTCCGAGGTTTTGCACCCTAAGCTGCTCTTCCATGGAGTCGGTCAAACTGACACTGAAGGCATTCTCCAGTGCCACTGTGACCAAGGGAATAAAAAATAGCAGGGTAAGCCCTGTTATTCCCAGCGTGCGGGCTTTGAGCGACAGTCGCATCATAAATGACGATTGATCCGGTAACCGCGACCCCGCAGGGTTTCAATAGGTTTTAATTGATTTTCGGGGTCGAGTTTTTTACGCAAACGGCCGACGAACACCTCGATAACATTACTATCAAGGTCAAATTCCTGATCGTAAATATGCTCAGTTAACTCAACCTTAGAGACCACTTTATCCGGATTCATCATCAGGTACTCAAGCACCTTGTATTCGTATGCTGTCAGCTCGATGCTGCGACCCTCAACACTGACTTCGGTGGCTCGCGTATCCAAACTGATAGGACCGCGTTCTAATAGCGGACTGGCTTGACCGGCTGCTCTGCGGATCAGGGCTTTGACCCGGGCAAACAGTTCTTCATTATGAAAAGGCTTGGTCAGATAATCATCCGCACCGGCATCAAGACCTTCGACTTTTTCCTGCCAGCGATCACGGGCGGTCAGTATAAGAATCGGGCAGTTAACGTTATTGGCGCGGGCGCGACGAATCAATTCGAGACCATCAATGCGCGGCAATCCAATGTCGATAATAGCCAGATCGTAGGGGTATTCCTGAATCAGAAATAAGCCGTGTTCGCCCTGATCTGCCAAGTCTACACTGTAGCCTTGATCACGCAGTTGGTTATCTAACTGGGTTAACAGAGTAGGGTCATCTTCAACCAGTAATAGGCGCATATTCTTAATCCTTTTTTCTACCTGGACCGGTAACTTTACCTGTGCGTTTATCCACGCGAAGCGTCACCACACGTCCATTATCCTGTAGCACTTTGACTTTGTAGGCGTCTTTAATCTCGTCGATTTTCAGCACCCGGCCATCCGCATAGCGCTTGGCTAACTGAATGGCTTTTGCCTGACTAATTTCACCTGCTGAATGCACCTCTGGTGTGTTTAACAGGCAAGCCGCAAACAACATCATCGCGCCAACCATTTTTTTCATTGTATTTTGTCCCGAGAGAAGTTCACTGTTAGTGTACCTGCTATCTGGCTCTAGTAAAAACGTCTGTGACGCAGATGACTGATTTTTATCTTTTTTCCGGGTCTTTGTTGGCTAAAGGCTTGGTAAGTTTGACCTTTGAACCGATACGTTACCTGATACCCTTTGAGCGTATGAACAGGTTGGCTTACCAGCCTACAGCGAGTGTCGGAGGTGCTTGCATGCGCCACGGAGCCGCCCAGCAACGCTCCGCTGAGCGTCGCAGCGTCATCATGGTCAGAGATTTGATTGGCTATCACCGCACCGAGAATGCTCGCGCCGAGTACGGCCACCGGGTCTGCGTTTGACGTTCGGCAATGGCGTTGTTTTATCCATTGGGTTTGGTAAACAGGTTCAACATCCGTTACCCGTGCATAGGTATGTTGGTTGTAGGCCAGGCTTTCGGTACTTGTTATGCCCATTAGGCTAACCAAGGTAAGGGTGATCCACTTATTCATTGTTCTGCTCCTGTCATTAGACAGGCTAAGACTAGGTTGCAGAGGGTGAACAAAGACTGAATTTTACTTAAGTGAAAAATGAATAGGTAAATATAAAATAACCGGGCCTGACGGCCCGTTAGAAGAATGACAGCGCGCTAATCGGCATGGTGAATATCGTTATGCCAGCAAGCGGGTTGAGTACTCAAAGGGTATTTTGCAGCCAAGTCCACCTGCGTGTGGTTGAGCGATGAGTGCAAATGTGTGTTGTTATTAGATTACGCATCATTTTAAGGTCAATGTTGAACCCTGAGGGAAGGGCGGCAAAAACATTGTGCTTTACTGTTACACGACGTCGACGTTTAGCAAATTTACCAAAGTAGCTCAGGAAGCCAAAGGCACCACTTTGGTGGTAACCCATGCTATTCGTCATTACATGTGAGGGTGTCGGCATAACAAACCTTAGGTTAAAGCATGAATGCGTTTGGCCTTGGCAAAGAAAATGTGTGCCTAATCGACGGGCCAGTGTTCGGTGCAGCAACATATATCCTTTCTTTACGTCTCCTTATCGGCGTCTTGTCAAAAATGTTTAAACCTTTTTCGGGCTGGCTGTGCTAAACCCTTTTACAGTGTGAGTTCGTGCAAAGAGCGTCGAACTGTGGCGAAAACCGGCTAAATCGGTAAAATATGCGGCCGTTTTAATCGAGGATAGTGAATGAAGTTTGTTAGTTTTCTGCTGATGGCGAAGGTAAAACTCTTGTCTCATGTAT
>CAXQZJ010000020.1:0-8535 GCA_964228145.1 Alteromonadaceae bacterium
CCAAGAGACGCTGCGCCCTTGTTTGATCACTTTATTGACTTAATCAAAGCGGCGAAAGGGGAGTAACACATGCCAAAGCGTACTGATATTAAAAGTATTTTAATCCTCGGCGCCGGCCCCATTGTGATTGGTCAGGCGTGTGAGTTCGATTACTCTGGCGCGCAAGCCTGTAAGGCGCTGCGTGAAGAGGGTTATCGGGTAATTTTAGTTAACTCTAACCCGGCGACAATCATGACCGACCCTGAAATGGCTGATGCGACTTACATCGAGCCGATTCATTGGGAAGTGGTTAAGAAGATCATCGAAAAAGAGCGACCAGACGCAGTATTGCCTACTATGGGGGGCCAAACTGCGTTGAATTGCGCGCTGGATCTCAACAAACATGGTGTGTTGCAAGAATTTGGTGTCGAAATGATAGGCGCCACGGCAGATGCCATAGATAAAGCAGAAGACCGTGAGCGTTTTGATAAAGCGATGAAGTCAATTGGACTTGAGTGTCCGCGGGCGGAAATTGCTCATACCCTAGATCAAGCCTTCGATGTTGTCAGTCGAATAGGATACCCCTGCATAATTCGTCCGTCATTCACTATGGGCGGCACCGGTGGTGGTATTGCATACAACAAAGAAGAGTTTGAAGAAATCTGCCGACGCGGCCTGGATTTATCACCGACCAATGAATTGTTAATTGACGAGTCGTTAATTGGGTGGAAAGAGTATGAAATGGAAGTGGTGCGCGATAAAAACGATAATTGCATTATCGTGTGTACCATTGAAAACTTTGACCCCATGGGCGTACACACTGGTGATTCGATTACGGTGGCACCAGCGCAGACCCTGACTGATAAAGAATTCCAAATTATGCGTGATGCTGCTATGGCGGTATTGCGAGAGATTGGTGTTGAAACTGGCGGCTCAAACGTACAGTTTGGTATCAATCCAGACAATGGACGCATGGTGATCATTGAAATGAACCCTCGTGTGTCAAGGTCTTCAGCGTTGGCGTCAAAAGCAACCGGCTTCCCGATAGCTAAAGTGGCTGCAAAATTGGCAGTAGGTTATACATTGGATGAACTAGCCAATGATATTACCGGAGGCCTAACGCCTGCGTCTTTCGAGCCAGCGATTGACTATGTGGTAACCAAAATTCCGCGCTTTAACTTTGAAAAATTCGCAGGCGCAAATGATCGTTTAACCACTCAGATGAAATCTGTTGGTGAAGTAATGGCGATTGGTCGTAACCAGCAAGAATCTATGCAAAAGGCCTTACGCGGTCTGGAAGTCGGTGTAAATGGCTTCGATCCTGTGCTGGACCTGGATGATCCTGAAGCCAAAGCAAAGCTGACCAGAGAACTGGTTGAGCCCGGTGCAGAGCGAATTTGGTACGTGGCGGACGCATTCCGCTTTGGTATGAGCGTCGATGATGTGTTTAATCTCACCAAAATCGACCGTTGGTATTTGGTGCAAATCGAAGAAATCGTGCAATTGGAGTCACTCATTGCTGAGGTGGGCCTTGCGGGTATCGATGAGACCTTGATGCGTAAACTCAAACGCAAAGGTTTTGCTGATGCACGTATGGCAACACTGACAGGTACCAGCGAAGCAGATGTGCGTGATGTGCGTCGTAAGTTAGGCGTGGTGCCAGTGTATAAACGTGTGGATACCTGCGCGGCTGAATTTGCTACCGATACAGCTTACATGTACTCGAGCTATGACGAAGAATGCGAAGCTAATCCCAGTGACAAAGACAAAATCATGGTTCTAGGCGGTGGTCCTAACCGGATTGGTCAGGGAATTGAATTTGATTATTGTTGTGTACATGCTTCTTTGGCGTTACGCGAGGACGGTTATGAAACCATTATGGTTAACTGTAATCCGGAAACCGTATCGACCGACTACGATACATCTGATCGTCTTTATTTTGAGCCAGTCACCCTTGAAGATGTATTGGAGATTGTCCGGGTAGAACAACCTAAAGGTGTAATTGTTCAGTATGGTGGACAGACTCCTCTCAAACTTGCCAGAGCTTTAAAGGCCGCGGGAGTACCGATTATTGGTACCTCACCTGAGGCGATTGACCAAGCAGAGGATCGTGAACGATTCCAGCAAATGGTCAATAAGTTAGGGCTAAAACAACCTGCCAATGCCACCGTGACCAATATGGAACAGGCGTTGGCCGAAGCGGAGAATATAGGTTTCCCCTTAGTCGTTCGTCCTTCCTATGTACTTGGCGGACGGGCTATGGAAATAGTCTACGACATTAATGATTTGAAACGTTATCTCAACGAAGCTGTAAAGGTGTCCAATGACTCGCCGGTGTTACTAGATCGCTTCTTGGATGATGCCATTGAGGTGGATATCGACGCAATTTGCGACGGCAAGGATGTGGTGATTGGCGGCATTATGGAACACATAGAGCAAGCTGGCGTGCACTCAGGTGATTCAGCCTGTTCATTGCCGCCCTACAGTTTGCCGGATGCTATTCAGGACGTAATGCGTGAGCAAGTGCGTTCGATGGCACTGGAATTGGGCGTAGTTGGCTTAATGAACACCCAATTTGCGGTCAAAGCGGGTGAGGTTTACCTGATTGAAGTTAATCCACGTGCTGCGCGTACTGTCCCGTTTGTATCCAAAGCGACAGGCGTTGCCTTAGCAAAAATCGCGGCACGCACCATGGTCGGTCAGTCGCTGGCTGAACAGGGATTTACACGGGAAATTATCCCTCCGTATTTCTCAGTAAAAGAAGTGGTGATGCCGTTTGCTAAGTTTCAGGGCGTGGATCCGTTACTTGGTCCGGAAATGCGTTCAACCGGTGAGGTAATGGGGGTCGGTGATACCTTTGAAGAGGCTTACGCGAAAGCGAATTTAGGCGCCAGCGTGCCACTGCCGAGAGGTGGAACTGCCATGCTATCGGTGCGGGATACCGACAAGCCGCGTTTGGTCGAACTCGCCAAAGCCATGTTGGCCAAAGGCTTTAAGTTGGAAGCCACCCAAGGAACTGCAAAAGTGATTCAAGAAGCGGGTTTGGCGTGTTTGGTAGTGAACAAGCTACAGGAAGGGCGGCCAAATCTGATGGACAGCATCAAAAACGGTGAGTACAGTTATGTGATAAACACCACTGAGGGTCGCCAGGCGATCACAGATTCGGTTTACATTCGCAAAGCTGCGTTGTTAAATAAGGTAACTTATACAACAACCATGAACGCTGCATTTGCTACCATCAATGCGAATAATGCAGATGACAGAGCACGTGTCTCATCCGTTCAGGCATTACATGAAAGAGTGAGTTAATGAGTCAGTATCCAATGACGGTACAAGGCGCGGAAAAACTTCGCGCCGAGTTAAATGAATTAAAATCAGAGCGTCGCCCGAGAATTATTCAGGCGATTGCTGAAGCGCGCGAACACGGTGATTTAAAAGAAAACGCTGAGTATCATGCTGCCCGTGAAGAACAAGGGTTTTGCGAAGGTCGAATTCAGGACATCGAGGCAAAACTGTCAAATGCACAGATTATTGATGTCACCAAAATGGAAAACACCGGAAAGGTGATTTTCGGTACGACAGTGACAATTCTGAATGTTGATAACAATGAAGAAACGACTTATCGCATTGTGGGTGAGGACGAAGCAGATATTAAAAATAATCTGATTTCTATTACTTCTCCGATAGCAAGAGGGTTAATCGGTAAACAACTCGATGATCTTGTAACAGTGCAAACACCCGCAGGGACGGTTGAATATGAAATCATTGAGGTTGAGTATCTTTAACAGCTAGCCTTTGATAAAAAAAGCAGTGACCCAGTCACTGCTTTTTTTATTCTGTTGTGGCGGAAAAGCGTTGAAATAAAGGCATTAGTAATAAGGCAAGCACCGCGCCGGCTAAAAATGACATCACCGGCATCGGGGTTGGGAAGGCGGCAGGAAAAAACGCCACCAAACAATTATTCCACAGTGTCAGTACCGGGTGTGCTACATTCGATGTAAGTATGTAGGCCGCGATCCCCGCTGAAAGCATATAGCGCAAACGTAATACCGGCGCTTTATGAATCGGCAACCAACCACATAAAGTCCATATTACCCAACCAAACGCACTGGAAAGTAAGCATATGAAGGTAAGTTGTTGCATGCTGCCGTAACTCCCCGTCAGCAGCAATATGACACCGATCAGAAAACCGATCAGTAGAAAGACCACCAGACTTTTTAAGCCTGGCATTCCAGCATGATGCCCCTTGTTGCTGGTGGGCAAGTTGTTTTCCATGTATGCCGAGATTCCCTGATTTATTCTATTTTTTATTAGCGTGTTAAAAACGCGGCAATACTTTCTTACAAATTGCTGAAAAACTCAAGGATTAAGTGTGAAAAATGAACGATGAATGACATAAAAAAAGCCCGGTCACTGACCGGGCTTTTGGCAAGGTAGGGCAATCATGCTAACTCGGACAAGCACATCTCGTCGTATAATTGCTTACACCACTGCTTAATACGTGACTCTGTCAATTCAGGCTGACGATCTTCATCTATACCCAGACCAACAAAATGGTTGTCGTCGGCCATGCCTTTGGAGGCTTCAAAATCGTAGCCATCAGTTGACCACTGACCAATAAGGATTGCACCACGAGCTTCCACGATATCACGCACCATGCCCATGGCATCGAGGAAGTACTCTGCGTAGTCCTCTTGATCTCCGCAACCGAAAATAGCGACCAGTTTGTCTGTGAAATCAATTTCTTCCAGTTCAGGGAAAAAGTCATCCCAATCGCATTGAGCTTCGCCGTAGTACCAGGTTGGGATACCGAATAACAATAAGTCGAATTCTGCGATCTGCTCTTTACTGCTTTTAGCAATATCGTGCACTTCAATCAGGTTTTTACCCAATTCTTTCTGAATTAATTTTGCGACATGCTCTGTGTTACCTGTGTCGCTGCCAAAGAACAAACCTACGCTTGCCATTTTTGTTACAACCTTCTTCTAAACTGGCTTAGCCGTTTATGCCACCGGCTTGCCATAGCAATTGAATAATACCTTTAATTAAAAAGCCTGCAGCACCGAGGAACAAAACACCGTATGCGATAACTCTGCCAACGAGTGGGACATCGTTTTTGCGCATCACGTCATGGACTGCCATGCCCATTAAAATGAACAATGCGGTCAGGCCAAGGCTTAGCATCAGAGATTCAACTTGTTCGTAGCTTAAATCAAACACTCAGTTAGTCCTCGTAAAATCGGCGCGCACTATAGCACACTGCATCCTATGATGCATCAAAGTGGCGGCTGACGACGCGACTAAACTCAGCAGGTTTTTGTGCATGTAGCCAATGACCGCAATCTGCCATGATACGCGCTTTGGCGGTTGGGAATAATTTCTCAATCGCGCTGCGATATTCCGGCAAGATATAGTCGGAGTCAGCCCCCTTAATAAATAACGTTTTACCCTCATACTTGCGCTTCAGATCGCTCATCGGCGAACCAAGAATTTGCTCATAATCATTGATGAGTAACGGCAGGTTAAACATCCATGCCCAACCATTATCAGTTTGGGTCAAACTCTTAAGTAAAAACTGACGTACGCCGGGTTCGTTGATATGTGCTGACATTTGATGTTCTGCATCGCGCCGGCTGCTTATGCTGTCAAGCTTTACACTCTGTAAGCCTTGAAAAATAGCATCATGCCGGCGTGGATATGCAACCGGGGCAATGTCCGCGACTACCAGCTTTGCTACGCGCTGCGGATGAGTCAACGCCAGTTGCATAGCCACTTTACCGCCCATTGAGTGCCCCAATAAGCAAAATCGCTCTAACCCCAGGTGATCTGCTAAGTCGAGCACGCTTTGTGCGTAATTCTGATAACTGAAATGTTCAGAACGAAACGATTGTCCGTGGTCGGGCAAGTCAGCGTTAACCACGGCGAAGCGTTCAGCCAAAGGCCTGCTGATCATTTTCAGATTATCCAGACTACCAAACAAGCCATGTAGAACGATGACAGGTTCACCCTGTCCAGATTGTTCAAAATTTAACAAGTTCAACCCATTTCCTTCAAAAAAACTGGTTAATTTCACCGCATAACTGTACCAAATCGGTTGCCATTGTATAATGACCGCAGTGTTGCCCAAAGGAGTATTCGGCAAAAATGAAACATATTGAAATTGATGACGATTTATATCGTTATATTGCAGGCCAAACCCAATATATCGGGGAGAGTGCATCGCAAATCTTACGTCGCTTGTTGTTGGGCGAACAAACTAATCAAGACAACTTAGATACGCCGGCACCAGCGCCTGCACAGAGTAATGTGTCAGTACCCAAGGCAGTACCGACCGCGGCGGTCGCTCAAAACAGCGCTGAGCAGCCAACGTTAAACGCATTAATCAAGCATACCAATCCAGGCCAGCATACCAGCGCGGTGAAGCGTTTCTTGTTGTTGTTGGGTATCTTACACCAGTTCCATGGCAACGCATTTGCAAAGGTTTTGCAACTTAAAGGCCGTAACCGTGTGTATTTTGCGACAGACAAAGATACCTTGTTAAAGACAGGGAGTAGTACTAACCCTAAGCAAATTCCAGAGTCGGTATATTGGGTGATTACCAATAATAACACCAGTAAAAAGCTGACAATGTTGACCCAGGTAATGTCATTGCTTGGACACAACGACGAGGAAATTAGCCAGATTAGCGAGATCCTGAATCCACAAGGAGAGTAAACCGTGAGCCTACACCCAAGAGCCGGGAAACCTGCACAAGTGCAAGATTTAATTAATGTTGCTCGTCTGGTCAGTGATTACTACGCATTGAAACCAGACATGCAGGACCCCCATCAACGGGTCGCTTTTGGTACATCAGGACATCGTGGCTGTGCCAGCCAACAAACCTTTAACGATGCTCATATCGCAGCGGTTTGTCAGGCACTGGTCGAGTACCGGCAACAGCAGGGCATACAAGGCCCTCTTTTTATCGGCTTTGACACACATGCACTGTCGGAGGCGGCTTTTAAGACCGCTCTGGAGGTGTTTTGTGCCAATCAAGTACAAGTCATTATTGAAAAGGACAGGGGGTATACCCCTACGCCGGTCATTTCATTCAGTATACTGCGCCACAATAAAACTCACGACAGTTTGGCTGACGGTGTGGTCATAACCCCGTCTCACAATCCACCTCAGGATGGGGGATTTAAATACAATCCACCCCATGGAGGTCCGGCGGGCTCAGATGTGACTGACGTCATTCAGGCACGCGCTAATCAGTTACTTAGCAATAATAATCAGGGCGTAAAACGTTTGTCGTTTGTGCAAGCGCTGGCATCTGCTTCCCAGCAGGATTTAGCCGCAGCATACATTGATAGCCTTGCCGAAGTTATTGATATGCAGGCCATTGCGAAGGCTAATTTGCGCTTGGCTGCTGATCCTCTGGGTGGTGCAGGTGGCGCTATGTGGTCGCGGATTGCTGAGCAATATCAATTAAATATTGAAGTGGTTAACACTGAAACCGACGCGACGTTTCGGTTTATGACCCTGGACAAAGATGGTCAAATCCGTATGGATTGTTCATCGCCTTACGCTATGGCCGGATTAATCAGTCTCAAAGACCAATTTGATTTATCTTTTGGTAATGACGCTGACTTTGATCGCCACGGCATTGTTGATGCGACTCATGGATTGCTCAACCCAAACCATTTCCTCGCAGTCGCAATTGACTACCTGTTTCAGCATCGGCCTGACTGGCATGCTTCGATGAAAGTAGGCAAAACTCTGGTTTCCAGCAGCTTAATTGACCGTGTTACTGATGGACTGGGCCGAGAATTGGCCGAGATGCCAGTCGGATTTAAGTGGTTTGTGAACGGGCTGCAACAGGCGGAGATTGGCTTTGCCGGAGAAGAAAGTGCCGGTGGCATTTTTCTAAAACGTGACGGTCAGGTTTGGGCGACAGATAAAGACGGATTTATCATGTGTTTACTGGCGGCAGAAATTTTGGCAGTAACCAACATGTCACCCTATCAGTACTATCAGCAACTAACCCAAAAATATGGGCAGCCTGTTTATCAACGGGTTGATGTAGCCGCCACGCCTGAACAGAAAAAACGACTGGCAGAGGTAGACGCGGCGTCAGTCGCGGCAACCACATTAGCAGGTGAACCTATCTTATCGATTCAGTCGAAAGCATCTGGAAATCAAGCTGCGATAGGGGGAGTCAAAGTCAGCACTGAAAACGGTTGGTTTGCGGCCCGGCCATCGGGCACAGAAAATGTCTACAAGATTTATGCGGAAAGCTTTTTAGGTGAGACACATTTAGCTGAATTGCTCAAAGCTGCACAAACCTTGGTCGATTCAGTGATTAACCCAGTGAGTGGCGGATAAATCTCTGGCAGTCGCTAAAGAAAACACGTAGAGTTTCGATAACATAATAAGAAGAATGCGCGTCGGTTCCGCCGTCGGACGAAAAGAGGTTATTGGTAGTTAATGAGTTTGAGTTGTCCAGTTTTGGCGGCAATTCCGAATCGCTACGCATTTGTAGAACGGATTACGCAGACAATTCAGCGCGAAGCCAAC
>CAXQZJ010000021.1:0-12994 GCA_964228145.1 Alteromonadaceae bacterium
GAAGGTAAATGCGGCGCAGACAAAGCCAAGAAAGAGGGCAAGTGTGGAGAAGGTAAATGCGGAGGCGCAAAGTAACTTACCTTTTGGTGCTGTAACAGCCGCGTTAGCGGCTGTTTACATAAGTGGCGTATAATATGAATATTCATGGAGTTGGTTTAGGTCTCAGGCGCGGTATGCTCGATGAGGTACTCGCGCAACCGGACGTAGAGGTAGATTTTTGGGAGGTTGCCCCCGAAAACTGGATGAAGCTTGGTGGACGATACACGAAACAGTTATCTTCATTAACATCTCGCTACCCCTTTACAACGCATGGTCTCTCTTTATCTATTGGTAGTTCTGATCCTCTTGATGAAGAATTTGTAAATGATGTCTGTGACTTTCTCAATGAGCACAATATTAATCTCTATAGTGAACATTTAAGTTACTGTTCTTCTGAAGGGCACATGTATGACTTGATGCCGATACCATTCAGTGAGCAGGCAGCCCAACATACCGCAGATCGGATTAAACGGGTTCAGGACATTATACAGCGCCCCCTGATTGTCGAAAATGTGTCCTATTACGCAGCGCCCTCCCAACGAATGACCGAGTTAGCCTTTACCCAAAGGGTTTTGGAGTTGGCGGATTGTCAACTGTTATTGGATGTAAACAATGTTTATGTGAATGCCACCAATCATGGCTATGATGCGAAAGAATTTATCGCTCAATTACCCACTAAGCGTGTGGTTTATGGTCATATTGCGGGTCACTACCAGGAAGCACCTGATTTGCTGATTGATACACACGGAGCAGATGTGCCTGAGCCGGTTTGGTCATTATTAGATTATGCTTACCAGTGCCATGGTGTGTTCCCTACGTTAGTTGAACGGGATTTTAATATTCCACCACTTAATGAGCTACTCGAGGAAGTGCGGCAGGTTCGTTACATTCAGGATCGGTATTTAGAAGTAAAGGCGGCCAATGAGTAATTTTAAGCAGGTGCAATTGGCCTTTAGCCGCCACATTCGCGATCCTCAAAAGTATCCAAAACCAGCGGATATCGAAGAGCGAAGAATGGCGGTTTACCGTGATTTATTTTTCAATAACGTTAAGGGCTTTGTGGATAATGCTTTTCCGGTTTTAAAGAGCTTTTACACTGAACAACAGTGGGAGCGTAGGGTCAGAGCATTTTTTGCGACGCACCAGTGTCATTCCCCCCATTTTGTTGATATCGCCAGTGAGTTTGTCGAATACCTGTCCGAACAATATCAACCGGTTGCTGATGATCCCGATTTTATGTTGGAGCTGGCGCACTACGAGTGGATTGAATTAGATGTGAGTATCCGGCGGTATCAGCTTGATCAACAAGAGCGTTATTTTGTATCCGCAGAAAAAATCGCACTGTCACCTTTAGTGGCTTTGTTGCAATATCAATACCCAGTGCATAAGGCAGCACCTGGCGTCGAACTGGATGATGCAACGCCAACCCTGTTAGCGGTGTACCGTGATTGGGATGATGAAGTGAAATTTACCCTGCTCAGCCCAATGTCCATGTTGTTATTAGCATGTCTACAGCAATCGCCCGGGGTATCGGTGTCGCAATTGGTGAAAATGGTTGAACAGCAAACCGGAATGACCAACCTCGATAGCCAAATAGAACAAACTTTATCCGAATTTCAAAAGCTACCACTGGTGATTACTCAAGCACCGCTTTAACTGTTTTTTTTGCTCGGTTTCCGCTACCATTTGTCGCCTATTAAATGATGAGTAGCAACTATGGCTGATCCTAATTTCAAAGACCCGTTTAACGTTAAATACCTGATAGGTGCATTGATAGCACTTGTAGTCTTGGCCTTAGCGCCCACCCTAGCGGGTTGGGACGTGTTCTTCTTTCACTAAGCCAGCAGGGTAATGATGTTAACAGCTGAACAAATTAAGCAGGAAATCCGCACAATTCCGGACTATCCAAAGCCCGGTATCATGTTTCGTGACATGACGTCACTGATGTCTCACCCTCAGGCATTTCAAGCAACGATTGATCGAATTAAACAGCATTATGCTGGGATTAAATTTGATAAGGTTGTGGGGACTGAGGCTCGCGGGTTTATTTTCGGCGCGCCATTGGCGCTGGCGTTAGGGATAGGTTTTATCCCTGTAAGAAAACCACACAAGCTACCAGGTGCGGTTATCAGTCGTAGTTATCAGTTAGAGTACGGTGAAGACAGCTTGGAAATTCACAAAGATGCCGTTTCCCATGGGGAAAATGTGTTATTAGTGGATGACCTGTTGGCCACGGGTGGGACCATTGCAGCTACCGCTGAATTAGTCCGAGAGTTAGGTGGTCATGTGGAACACGCTGCCTTTGTAGTATCACTACCCGAGCTGGGCGGAGAAGACGTGATAAAGAAAGCCGGCGTGAAGCCCTTTTCTTTATGCTATTTTGACGGAGAGTAAGCTTGAGCTATCAGGTACTGGCGCGTAAATGGAGACCGCAAAATTTTGGTCAGTTGGTGGGGCAAGAGCATGTTGTTGCTGCGATCACCAATGCCCTTGAGAATAATCGGCTGCACCATGCCTACCTGTTCACCGGTACCCGTGGAGTAGGCAAAACCACGATTGCCAGAATCTTTTCCAAAAGTCTCAACTGTGAAACAGGTATGACGGCTACCCCCTGTGGAGAGTGTGGTACCTGTGTTGATATTGATCAGGGCAGCTACATTGATTTGCTTGAAATCGATGCCGCATCTCGAACTAAGGTCGAAGATACGCGAGATATTCTCGATAATGTCCAGTACAAACCAACTCGTGGGCGCTTTAAAGTCTATTTGATTGATGAAGTGCACATGTTGTCAAAGCACAGCTTTAATGCGCTGCTGAAAACCCTTGAAGAGCCACCACCGCACGTCAAATTCTTGCTGGCGACGACAGATCCGCAAAAGCTGCCGGTTACCATCTTATCCCGTTGTTTGCAGTTCAATTTGAAAGCCATGTCCCGTGAGCAAATCACCGGACAGCTAAGCCATATTTTGGAACAGGAACAACTGCACAGTGAACCGGAAGCGCTCGCTCAATTAGCCCGTGCCGCGAACGGCAGTATGCGCGATGCACTGAGTCTTACCGATCAGGCTATTGCACAGGGCAATGGTCGTGTAACGGTAAACGTAGTTACCGACATGCTTGGCCTTATGGACAAAAACCAGGTGCTAAAATTACTGCAGGCCGTCATAGCTCAGCAGGGTAGCGAGGTTTTTACCCAAATTGATCATCTGGCCAGTCAGTCGGTTAACTTTGCTAATGTATTAGGTGAATTGCAAAGTTTGCTGCACCAAATCGCCTTAACGCAAATTGTTCCAGACGCGTGCAAGCTGGAAACGATTTCGCCCAGAGCAATTTATCAATTGTCTCGTGAGGTGCCTGCCGAGCAAGTGCAACTGCTGTATCAAATTGCACTGTTAGGTCGCAAAGATTTGCCTCACGCGCTGGACCAACGTAGTGGTTTTGAAATGACCATTATGCGTATGTTGGCGTTTGCGCCTGCTGACAGCCAATTAACCTCCACGGCCTCAACACCGTCAGGTGATCAGACTGACATAGCAGCCAGTCAACTGGCTGAGCAGCAACAGCATATCGTGAATCAGGCTGAAGGCTTACGGAAAATGGCTGCCGCCATCGGTCATTCAACGCAAAAAAAAACGCTAGATAATGAGCAATCCCAAGCTCAATCTGCACCGCTAAAGGAATCACAGGAGCAATCAAACGCGATTGAGCCAAGCGTAGGATCGCCAGCCAAACAGCAACCAAGCGTACCAGAGCAACCCCAAGCAACAGAACAGACCGAAGAAACTGCCATCGCAGGCGATGAGCATCATCAGTTAAGTCAACAAGTTGCGCAAGGTAACGCCCATGAGTCGGTTACTGAGATTGCGACGCAACCGAGCTTAGATACGGCCGCATTACTGGCCGTTCAAAGTCAGCTTCGGCAGGTGCAACAAACGCCATTGGCGACCACGACTGCGAAAGAGCAGAATAACTCATCGGCTGATGATTCTCTGTTGGCGCGTATGCGCACCGCTCGGGAAAATGCACAACAGCAGCAGGTTGGGACAGAGGAGCAAAAAGCCTTCCACCCTTCAGATTTATCAGAGGCTTTGCCCGCGACAACAGATGTTGAGGCCGATACCAGGGTAAATACGCCTGAGTCCCAATCAGAAGTACAGCAAACGGGTGCTCAAGAGCAAGCAAGCAATATTGAAAGCCCTTATGAAGCGTCAGCGGCTGATGATCTTCAACCACCGCCGTGGGCCACTGAGTCGATTGCGGATAGTCAAGAGCAGGGTGAATCCGTTGCGCCGCTCGAGCAAATCACACCGCAACAGGATTTTGATAGCGATCACGGTCACCTTGAGGTTGAGGTGACGATTCAGATCCCTTCTTTGCATAATGGTAAAAAGGTTACTCATGCATCACAAATTGACGTATGGAGCCGCCTTATCCAACAATCGGGTGTGCAAGGGCTAACTAAGCAATTAGCGATTCATTCAGCGATGAAACGAGTTCCGGATGGGTGCCAGCTTACGTTGTTATCCTCACAGCAGCACCTGCTCAACGAAAATTCACGAGCGCAACTAGAACATGCATTAAGTCAGGTATGGCAAAAGCCTATAACCTTAGGCATTGAGTTAGGTGAGCCGGTTAATACACCTTTTTCAATCCAACAAGCGATCAAAACAATGCGTTTAGCAGACGCAAAACAACAAATTAACCAAGATGCAGGCGTTCAACTATTGCAAAGCACCTTCGGTGCCACCATAGATGAAGCAAGTATTCAGGCAGTAATGACAGATTAAGAGGTAACTATGTTTAAAGGTGGAATGGGCAACATTATGAAGCAGGCGCAGCAAATGCAAGAGCGCATGCAACAGGCCCAAAAAGAATTAGCTGAAATGGAAGTAGTGGGTCAGTCAGGTGCCGGATTGGTTAAAGTTACCATGACCTGTAATCATAACGTTCGTCGCGTAGAGATTGATGAGTCACTGATGGAAGATGACAAAGACATGATTGAAGATTTGATTGCGGCGGCAATCAATGATGCGGCGCAGCGGGTAGAAGCGACCAGCAAAGAAAAAATGTCGGGCCTTACCGGTGGTATGGGTTTACCACCAGGCATGAAACTTCCTTTCTAACTGTAGAGCCGGTTAACGCCGGCTGTAGTATCAATGAAATTCAGTCCGTTAATTAATGAACTTATAACCAGCTTAAAATGCTTACCTGGAGTCGGTCAAAAGAGCGCTCAACGTATGGCTTTTACGCTGTTAGAACGTAATCGCGACGGTGCCATGCAACTTAGTCAGGCATTGCACAATGCCATGCAGCATGTTCAACATTGTCAACGCTGCCGAACCTTCACCGAAAACACTTTGTGTGAGATTTGCGCCCACCCTGAACGGGGGGAGGCTAACGTCATTTGTGTGGTTGAATCCCCTCAGGATGTGTTGGCTATTGAACAAAGCGCGCAATTTAACGGACGGTATTTTGTGCTGATGGGGCACTTATCTCCGATAGACGGTATCGGACCATCCGATATTGGCCTGGATGGGTTTGCTGGCCTGCTAGAGCAACAGAATGTGGAAGAAGTCATCTTGGCGACCAACCCAACCGTTGAAGGCGAGGCGACAGCCCACTATATCAGTGAAATGTGCAAAAAATATCAGGTCAATGCTACGCGCATCGCTCACGGAGTTCCGGTAGGTGGTGAATTGGAATACATTGATGGTAATACCCTGATGCATGCCTTTGCAGGACGAAAGAGTCTTTAAAAAAATCCATTGCCGCGCTTGAAATGTGTGGCAATACCCCTATTTAGCTAACAAAGATAAAGCGCTTGTCGCGTTCGTATTAATCATTTGCAGCAATCAGGGGAGACCATTGCTATGGCTGAAACAGCCCATCAAGAAACTCATGGCTTTCAGACCGAAGTAAAGCAATTACTTCAGTTGATGATCCACTCGTTGTATTCCAACAAAGAAATTTTTCTTCGCGAACTTGTGTCCAATGCCGCCGATGCCGCCGACAAACTTCGCTTCAAAGCACTGTCTGACAATAAACTCTTCGAAAATGACGGTGAACTGAGAGTCCGTTTATCATTCGATAAAGATGCAGGGACACTGACCATTGAAGACAATGGTATTGGCATGACCCGCGATGAAGTTATCGAAAATCTCGGTACGATTGCCAAGTCAGGCACAAAAGAATTCTTCGGTAAGTTAACAGGTGATCAGGCCAAAGATTCGCACCTTATTGGTCAGTTTGGTGTGGGCTTTTACTCTGCATTTATCGTGGCTGATAAGGTAACTGTCAGAACACGTGCGGCGGGCGTAGACGCTAGCCAGGGCGTACAGTGGGAGTCTGCCGGTGAAGGTGAATTTAGTGTTGCCGATATCGAGAAAGCCAGTCGCGGTACCGAAATCATCCTGCATTTGCGTGAAGACGAACAGGAATTTTTGGATGACTGGCGTCTGCGCAGCATCGTAACTAAGTATTCTGACCATATCAGCATTCCGGTTGAAATGTACAAGGCAGAAGTCCCTGAGCAAGATGGTCCAGACGGTGAAAAAATTCCAGCAGAGCCTGGTAGATGGGAAGCGGTAAACAAAGCCACGGCATTGTGGAACCGTGAAAAGTCAGATATTTCCGATGAAGAATATCAGGAATTTTATAAGCACATCTCTCATGACTTTGGCGAGCCATTAACCTGGGCGCACAACAAAGTAGAGGGAAAAACGGAATATACGAGCTTGCTCTACATACCGGCCAAAGCGCCGTTTGATATGTGGAATCGTGACCAAAAGCATGGTTTGAAGCTCTACGTGCAACGCGTATTCATCATGGATGACGCAGAGCAATTTATGCCGACCTATTTGCGCTTTGTGAAAGGCCTGCTGGATTCTAATGATCTGCCATTAAATGTCAGTCGTGAAATTTTGCAAGACAATAAAATCACGCAGGCGATGCGCCAGGGCTGTACCAAGCGTGTACTAACCATGCTAGAGCGTATGGCTAAAAACGATGCAGAGAAATACCAATCATTCTGGTCTGAGTTTGGCAATGTGATCAAAGAAGGTCCGGCTGAAGATTACGCCAATCGTGAGAAAATCGCCGGTTTGTTGCGCTTTGCGTCTACCCACGAAGGAAGTGCAGCGCAAACTGTTTCCTTGGATGACTATATTGAGCGAATGAAAGAAGGGCAGGAAAAAATTTATTATGTGGTTGCCGATAGCCATGAAGCAGCCAAATCCAGCCCTCACTTAGAAATTTTCCGCAAGAAAGGCATCGAGGTATTGCTGTTGTCAGACCGCATCGACGAATGGCTGATGCAGCATCTCACAGAGTTTAAAGAGAAATCGTTCCAGTCAGTCAGTCGCGGTGCGCTGGACTTGGGGGATTTGGAAGACGAAGAGAGCAAGAAAGCCCATGAAGAAGCCGAGAAACAGGTAGAAGGGATTCTGGAGCGCGTTAAGTCAGCGCTGGGTGAGAAGGTCAAGGAAGTTAAGTTCACACACCGATTAACCGATACACCGGCTTGTGTCGTGGCGGACGATGCGGGTATGAGCACGCAGATGATGAAACTGATGGAAGCGGCAGGACAGCCAGTTCCGGAGATTCAGTATTTGCTCGAACTTAACCCCGAGCACCAATTGGTCAAGCGTTTAGCTGATGAACAAGATGAGGCTCGCTTCGCCCAGTGGAGTGAAGTCTTGCTAGACCAAGCTCTGTTAACTGAGCAAGGTGCATTGAAGAACCCCAGTGCCTTCGTGTCTAAGTTAAATACCCTATTGATGCAATTGGCCAACTAACAGTCCAGTATCATCAAACAAAGCCAGCGTTTTGCGCTGGCTTTTTTGTTTGTGCAAGTATAGATTCCGAATCACGCTACGCTGTTCGGAATAACAGTCAGAGCACATATTCGTGTTGGTCAGGCTCGGAATGACGATCTTCGGCTACCGTCAAAAAAGGTCAAAACCAGATTCGCTCGACGTTAACTAACACCCATCCCTCTCGGCTAAAAATTCCACGAAGGCCACGGTCTCAATCAAAGGCAAAGCGAATACGACTAATGTCGCAATGCGAATTCGTTAAAACCCTACTGATCAGAGGATTTTAGGGCATTCATCGTCTTGTAACCTGACTGTTAAATGGGTAAAGTTCGGTCTTTGAAAAAATCCTACTAATCTCAAGCAAGAGGACACCGCATGCGCATCATTTTGTTAGGCGCTCCCGGTGCCGGTAAAGGCACACAGGCTCAGTTTTTGATGGGGAAGTATAATATCCCTCAGATCTCAACCGGCGATATGCTCCGTGCAGCCATTAAAGCAGGCACAGAACTTGGTCTGGCTGCTAAAAAGGTGATGGATGAAGGTAAGCTTGTCTCTGATGAGTTAATCATTGGTTTAGTAAAAGAGCGCATTGCCCAAGAAGATTGCCAGAATGGCTTTTTACTGGACGGTTTCCCTCGTACAATTCCACAGGCAGATGCCATGGTAGAGAATGGCATCGCTATTGACCATGTCATTGAGTTTGATGTTGCTGACGATATTATCGTAGGGCGTATGGCTGGCCGTCGGGTCCACCCAGCGTCTGGTCGTGTTTATCACATCGAATATAATCCTCCTAAGCAAGACGGTAAGGACGACGTGACAGGTGAAGACTTAGTCATTCGACCTGACGATCAGGAAGATACTGTACGTAAGCGTTTGGGTATTTATCATGAACAAACCAAGCCTTTGGTTGATTATTACCAAAAGCAGGCGCAACAAGGCCAATGTGAATTCCATCGCATTGATGGAACACGACCCGTTTCTGAGGTCAGTGAAAAGTTAGCAACGCTGCTGGGATAAACAGCGTAATTGTTCCAAAAGCCCACTTAATGTGGGCTTTTTTGTTGGAGAGATGAATGACATCCGGATACCAAATATTTGGCCATGGCAAGCCGCTGGTGTGTTTGCACAGCTCAATGAGCACCAGTAAGCAATTTATGCCGTTAGTTGGGGCCATGAGCAATAAACGCCAATGTATCTTGATTGACCTGTACGGGTATGGCGATGCACCTCAGGTCGAAAGCACTCAGTCAGATGAATTCAGTCTGGATACTGAAGTACAGCGCATTGAACGTATTCTGAATGAGTTGGGTGTAGAGCAATTTGATGTTGTCGGCCATTCTTATGGCGCAGCTACTGCACTGGAATTGGCCTATCAACATCAATCAAAGGTCAGCAAGTTAGCCCTCTTTGAACCTGTCGCTTTTCACTTGCTCGCACCTCAGCACCCGGTACGTTTGGGTGTCGTTAATATGGCAAAGAAATTACGCGAGTTAGCGCCAATGGATGCCGCGGCATTGTTTCTGGAGTACTGGAATGGTGAAGGCTGGTTCGCTAGCTTACCTGCCAAGGTACAGCAACAGTTTATGCCCCAGGTGGAAAAAGTCATATTGGATTTTCAGGGGCTGATTAACAATGCTCATGGCATAGAACACTATGCCAGCATGGAGATATCAGTATTATTAACCACGGGCCAGTATTCAAAACCCTCAGCCTATGCTGTGGCAGACGTTATTGCGGCAGGTCTTAAAAACGTGAGCGTCAATCAGGTGGCCGCCGGGCATATGGCGCCATTAAGTCACCCCCATTTGGTTGTGCCTGTATGGCAACAATTTTTCAGTGTGGAATAAGATAAAAAAAGCGGCTCAAAAGAGCCGCTAAAAAACAATCAGGTTGGGAGACGTATTAATTAGTTTTCCAGTAAGCGATTACCTATTTCGATCTTACGGGGTTTTTTCGATTCTGGAATCACGCGTTCCAGGTCAATGTGCAATAGCCCGTGCTTTAGGTCTGCACCGAGCACTTTCACATGGTCACCAAGTTGGAATTTGCGCTCAAAGCTTCGCTCAGAAATACCTTTGTGCAGGAATTTTCGCTCTTCACTTTTACTCTCTTTGGTGCCAATAACTTGCAGGGTGTTGTCCTCTACCTGTATTTCAATTTCAGACTCTACAAACCCGGCAATTGCCATAGTAATTCGGTATTTGTCATCGGCTAACAATTCAATGTTATACGGCGGATAACTGGCTTGCTTTTCGTTTCTTGATGCATTGTCAATCAACGATGCTAAGTGATCAAAGCCAATGAATGAACGGTAAAGTGGAGATAGATCGATATTACGCATAGTCATATCCTTAAAATTAAGCAATATGTTTAAAGTGTGCCCCGCATTGCGGCGGCGGTTATTGTCGACCCTTATGGCGCCGACAAAACAGATATAAGCTCAACCAACAAATTTTCAACGATTTATTTTGATAAAATTTATAAGTGTTTGATATTTCTTAGTTTAATTTTTCAAAGAAACGATTTTCCCGAAAGCCGAAATCGTCTGGTTGCCATGAAAAAATCACCGAGGTAGCACGTCCCTGAATTAAATGTCGGGGTACAAATCCAAAAACGCGTGAGTCGGCGCTGTTGTTGCGATTATCTCCCAGCATAAAGTAATGCCCCTCAGGGACAGTGACCGGTTGAAAACTGCTCAGTGGCGTTGAACCATAATTGAACTGCACGGCGTGCCGAAACGGACCTGTGTTTAGTTCGCGATGGGCGAATCCATTACTTGTAACGATGGGTTCCCCATTAATCAGAAGTTGATTGTCTCGCATTGCAATTAAATCGCCGGGTTTACCAATCAGTCGTTTAACAAGTCGTTCACCGTTACCAGGGTGTTCAAAAACCACGATATCGCCATACTGAGGCTCATTCAGTGAACGTAGCACTAAATTTGTAAAAGGGACTTTGGCGTCATAGGCCAATTTATCTACCAGAATCCTGTCACCCTCGACAATAGTGGGTTGCATCGACCCTGTGGGTACATGATACCAGTCCGCAATCGAACTCCGACTCATAAACATACCGAGCAGTAGCAACAAAAATCCGATATTTTCACGTAATAATTGGGCGCCTGTGCCAAGTTTGTCCTTCATCTGACTGTCCTTAATGTGGGTTTATGTATAGGTTTGACCACGCATACCTGAACGGTTTCATTTTGTGTTGTAAATAAATGTGTCTCTGACCACACTAGTAACTAGTTATAGAAACGTGGAAGGTACGTGATGAAGTTATACGGTGATACGCGCTCAGGTAATTGCTACAAGGTAAAGCTGTTAATGCATTTATTGCGTATTGAGCATCAATGGTGCCATATCGATGTTTTGCTCGGGCAAACACAAGAGCCCGACTTTTTGCATATGAACCCAGTTGGTAAAATCCCAGTGTTGGAAATCGAAGAAGGCAGTTACCTGTGTGAATCTAACGCTATTCTTAATTTTCTAGCCGACGGTACCGAATTTATGCCATCTGATCCATTAGGCAAAGCACAGGTATTGCAATGGCAATTTTACGAGCAATACAGCCATGAGCCGCACATTGCCGTTGCACGCTATATTACCCAATACCTTGGCGCCCCAGCGGAACAATTGACCCGATTGGAGGCGACCAGAGAGCCTGGCTATCGCGCGCTGGATGTTATGGAGCAGCATCTTCGCAAGTACAAGTATATTGTTGGTTTTGAATATAGCATTGCGGACATTTCTCTGTATGCCTACACCCATGTTGCTGAGGAGGGCGGGTTTTCACTGCAGAACTACCCAGCGATCAGGGACTGGATAGCACGGCTTGAAATGCAGCCACGCCATATGTCGATGGCGCAAATGTTATTAAAGGAAGCACAGCAAGAAAGTGCCGCCTAGCGCGGCCCGACGTGGCCCGGCCTGGCATGGCCCGGCCTGGCGTGGCCCGACCAGCCTCGAGACGACAGATGACAAAGTGCGACTGAATGGCAGAGAGTTAGCGGGGCGGGTCAATGACATCTCCCACTGAGGTATTGACCCTGAACCAGCCAGCGATACTGTATCTGTCCCGCTTCGCTGGGCGAACCTCATGAGGAAATCGCTCACTCAAAAAGATAATACTGGTTCCCCATTCGGGATAAATTGAAAGTAAAGGAGATTTCTGGCGCTTTTCATACATCACCAATTCGCCGCCATCACCAACTCTCCACGTTTCATTCAGATAGGTCACAACAGAGAGAATACGGTTCGTTTTACCTTTGAACGCGTCTAAATGCCGACGGTAGAAATTACCAGGTTTGTAATGCGCATAGTGGCACTCGAAATCGAACAGGCCCATAAACAAACGGCGATTCAATTCTACGCGCATGACCTCCATCGCGGTTAAGTAGGCATGCTCAACCGGTTGTGCTGGTGACAGCCATCGGATTTGCTCGTTTCGTATCGTGGTCTGCTGTTGTTGTTCCGAATCTCTGCCAATGCCAGCAAGGTGGAAACTGCTGTCGTCCATGGATTGAATGCGAGTCGCTAAACCTGATAATACGGGCCACTCCGCAATTGGGTTAATCAAGCTGTAGCCACGAGCAACCAAGTTATCAGCGATAGTATCGTAAAGGGCATCCGACATTTTAATTTTGATGCAACAACACAAATAAAGGTGGCGCTTTTTACATCAAAAAAGCTCGGTGGCAAAGCTTTTTCAGTGTTAAATCGCATTTTCATGCATTTGTCATTGCGAGCCTTCATCACACCCCGCACATTAATCATTCCGAGCCTTCACCACAACTCACACATTAGTCATGCTGAACTTGAGTCAGCATCCATGACTGAATGTAAGTCTGGCCTCGATTCAGAGTCTAATTTCTACTTCAAGAGATATGGATTCCGAATCACGCTACGCTGTTCGGAATGACGAAAGTGCTTGGGTTCCAAACCACATTACGCTACGCGCAAAGACAGCAAGTGCTTGCATTTAAGTTTTGGGGTCAGATGAGGTAAAACAGTAAACACAAAAAAGCGCACCGAAAGGTGCGCCTTGTACAATCATTGGGCTGAATTACTGACGGACACCCTCGATGTGTAAATCAAATTTAACCACGCTATCGGGGAACATTTTTATATTAAAATCAC
>CAXQZJ010000022.1:0-11568 GCA_964228145.1 Alteromonadaceae bacterium
TGAACTCGCTGTACACATTTGATCAGCTGAAAAGCAAGAAATCCGATCAACGTAGGCCATTGCGTAAGTTGGTGTTCAATGTCTCTACCCGACGCGAATTGGCGATAGGGGAACTTGCGATTCAGCACGGTATTGCCGTCGCCGAAGGCATGAAAACCACCCGCGACGTAGCCAATATGCCTCCCAACATTTGTAACCCGGTTTACCTTTATGAACAGGCTTGCGCGTTGGCGGAACAGTTCGATTCACTCAAAATCGAACGTGTTGGCGAAGCGCAAATGCAAGAGCTGGGCATGAATGCATACCTGGCTGTAGGCCGTGGCTCAGAAAATGAGTCAGTGATGACCATTATGCATCACCAGGGTGGAAACCCTGATCAAGCACCGATTGTATTGGTCGGCAAAGGTTTAACCTTTGACTCAGGCGGTATTTCAATCAAGCCCGGTGATGGCATGGATGAAATGAAATATGACATGGGCGGCGCTGCCGGCGTGTTGGGTGCAATGCATTCCCTGGCTAAGCTGAATTTGCCGATCAATGTCATCGGTGTTCTTGCAGGCTGCGAAAACATGCCGGACGGTAAAGCCTATCGTCCCGGTGATATCCTTACCACAATGAGTGGACAAACGGTTGAAGTCCTTAATACAGATGCCGAAGGGCGCTTAGTACTTTGCGATGCTCTAACCTATGTTGAGCGTTTCAATCCTGAGCTAGTGGTCGACGTAGCAACCCTTACCGGTGCGTGTGTGATTGCCTTGGGCAAACATGCCAGCGGCATCATGAGTAATCACAACCCTCTGGCCCACGAATTACTCAATGCCTCAGAGCAAAGTGGCGATAAAGCCTGGCGCTTGCCACTTTGGGATGAGTATCAGGAGCAAATTGAAAGCCCGTTTGCAGATATGAGTAATCTGGGCGGTCGCCCGGCTGGTACCATCACAGCAGCCTGTTTCCTGTCCCGCTTCACACGCAAATACAATTGGGCGCATATGGATATCGCAGGAACAGCTTGGAACAGTGGTAAAGACAAAGGCGCAACGGGACGACCTGTACCTATGTTGACTCAGTTCCTGCTTAACCGTAGTGGCGTTCAGACTGATCTCTGATGGCGAACGTCACCTTTTACCTGCTTGAGCAGGACAATCTCCAACAGGCCAGTGAACTGGCCTGTTTGCTTGCTAGCCGTCAACATCGTCAACGTCAGCGAGTGTTTATTTACAACACTGACCAAGCAAAAGCAGAAGCCTTGGATGAGCTACTTTGGCAGCAGCCTGACAACGCCTTTGTACCACATAATTTGCATGGTGAAGGGCCTCAATCAGGAGCACCGGTGCAACTGGGCTGGCAACCTCAACACGCGAACAACTGTGCCGTGTTAATCAACCTCAGCGGCAAGATGCCGAGCAACGCTCAACGCTATCGCACGATTTTTGACGTGGTACCGGCCGATGAGCAAGGCAAGCAGCAGGCACGCGAACGTTACAAACAATACCGGGCTGATGGACACCAATTGTCAACCCGCCCGGCAACCGAGTTATTTGAGCAGAATCATGGATAAAACCTTTAGTCCGGACAATATCGAACAAAGCTGCTACCAGCAATGGGAGCAAAACGGGTACTTCAAACCCAGTGGTGAAGGCCAACCCTACTGCATTCTACTGCCACCGCCCAATGTCACCGGTAGCCTGCACATGGGCCATGCGTTCCAGCATACGATTATGGATGCCCTGACTCGCTACCATCGTATGAAAGGCGACAACACCTTATGGCAGTGCGGCACCGATCACGCTGGGATTGCCACGCAAATGGTGGTTGAGCGTAAGCTTAATGCCGAAGGACAAACCCGCCATGACCTTGGCCGAGAGGCTTTTGTTGAAAAAATTTGGGATTGGAAAGCGCACTCTGGCGGTACCATCACCTCGCAAATGCGTCGCTTGGGCACCTCCTGTGACTGGACACGCGAAGCTTTTACCATGGACGAGGACTTATCCGCTGCGGTACGCGAAGTGTTTGTTCAACTGCATGAAGAGGGTCTTATTTATCGGGGTAAGCGTCTGGTTAACTGGGACCCGGTGTTACACACAGCAGTGTCAGACTTAGAAGTGCTGAACGAAGAAGAAGAAGGCTTCATGTGGCACTTGCGCTACCCACTGGCTGATGGCAGTGGTGAACTGGTTGTCGCCACAACCCGACCTGAAACCATGCTAGGTGATACTGCGGTTGCTGTACACCCAGACGACGAGCGTTACCAGGCACTGATCGGCAAGCAGATTAAATTACCTCTGACCGGCCGTTTGATTCCGATTATTGCCGATGACTACGTTGATCAGGAATTTGGCACCGGTTGCGTAAAAATCACGCCGGCACATGATTTTAATGACTATGACATGGGCAAACGCCATGGCTTAGACATGATCAATATCCTTACCGACGACGCGAAAATTAACACTAATGCGCCGCAAGCTTATCAGGGTATGGACCGCTTTGACGCGCGCAAAAAGATTGTCGAAGACCTTGATGCCGAAGGCGTGTTGGTAAAAGTAGAAGCTCACAAACTGAAAGTCCCCCGCGGCGACCGCACCGGCGCAGTTATAGAGCCTTACCTGACAAATCAATGGTATGTCGCGGTAGAATCACTGGCCAAGCCGGCTATTGATGCGGTCGAAAGTGGCGAGATTAAATTTGTTCCCGAAAATTGGAGTAAAACCTATTACCAATGGATGTACAACATTCAGGATTGGTGTATCAGCCGTCAATTATGGTGGGGTCACCGGATTCCCGCTTGGTATGACGAGGACGGTAACGTGTATGTCGGTCGTGATGAGCAGGAAGTACGTCAAAAACACCAGCTTGCCGACGAGCTGGCGTTAACCCAGGATGACGATGTCCTCGATACTTGGTTCTCCTCTGCTTTATGGCCCTTCGCGACGATGGGCTGGCCGGATAAAACACCGGAATTGGATACCTTCGTGCCTTCGTCGGTGCTGGTAACCGGGTTTGACATCATTTTCTTCTGGGTTGCCAGAATGATCATGATGACCAAAAAATTCACCGGCAAAATACCGTTCAAAGAAATCTACATCACAGGCCTGATTCGCGATGAGCAAGGTAACAAGATGTCGAAGTCTAAAGGCAATGTCCTTGACCCGATCGATTTGATAGACGGCATTGAGTTGGACACCCTAGTGGACAAGCGCACTGGCGGCATGATGCAGCCACAACAAGCTGAAAAAATTGCCAAACGTACCCGCAAGCAGTTTCCTGACGGTATTGCAGCTTATGGTACTGACGCACTGCGCTTTACCTTTGCAGCGATGGCATCAACCAGCCGTGACATCAATTTCGATATGGGCCGAGTGGAAGGCTACCGTAACTTCTGCAATAAGCTGTGGAATGCATCGCGTTTCGTGCTGATGAACACAGAGCAACAAGACACAGGTAATCAAGGTGGTGAGTTGCAATTATCATTGGCGGATAAGTGGATATGGGCTCAGTTCCAACTCACATTGCAAACTTACGAGCAGGCGATTGCCAGCTACCGTTTTGATCTAGCGGCTCAAGCGGTTTACGAGTTTACCTGGAATCAGTTCTGTGATTGGTATCTTGAATTATCCAAGCCGGTACTCAATGCAGAGTCAAGCAGTGAAGCGCAAAAACGCGGAACCCGTCACACCCTGGTGAATGTACTCGAAGCCTTGCTGCGTCTGATGCATCCGATTATGCCGTATATCACCGAAGCGATTTGGCAACGGGTTGCGCCACTGACTAACGCGAATGGCGACAGCATTATGGTTCAGCCTTTCCCTGAATTTGACCAGCAAAAGCTCGATAAGACAGCTTTAGCAGATATTGAATGGGTTAAGCAAGTCATTGTAGGCGTCCGCAATATTCGCGGTGAAATGGATATCGCCCCCAGCAAGCCGCTGGACGTACTGCTCAAAAACGCCGGTGAGGAGGACAAGCGCCGACTCAGCGATTGTCACTTGTTATTGAGCAAGATGGCCCGTCTGTCTTCTATCGAGCTGCTGCCTGCAGAGGATAAAGGACCCGCCAGTGCCAGTGCAATTGTGGGAAATATGGAAGTGCTTATTCCCATGGCCGGTTTGATTGATAAAGACGCCGAGCTAGCTCGTATCAACAAAGCCCTCGACAAGCTGGCTGGCGACCATGCCCGCACCAGTGGCAAGTTGAGCAATGACAAGTTTGTATCTAAGGCCCCTGAGGCGGTGATAGCCAAGGAACGCGCCAAGCTGGCTGAGTTCGAGCAGCAAATAGACAAACTCAACGAACAGAAGCGCACCATAGAAGCGCTGTAATCAACAAGCCGGTGGTCTTCCACCGGCTTTTTTTATCTCTGATTCCAACTGGAAAGCGTCGTAAAGCCCACTATATTGTTTACAGGGCTTTACATTGGAGTTGCGCATGCAACTTAAACACGTTTTGTTGTCCGCCTCGCTCTTGTTAATTATCGCGCCATTCACCCTTTTGGCGCGACCCACTCAGGTGGAAATCCGTTATCCAGCCGGTACGCAGGCACATGATCCTCAACGAGATTACTTTCTATCTGTATTAAGATTGGCAGCAGAACAAGCGCTACCCGATTACGATATCACCTTAAAACCCATTGACGTGACCATGTATCAGGCGCGTCAACTTATGAACATTCAATCTGGCGTTATCGACATCAGCTGGACCATGACAACAGAAGCCAGAGAGCAACGTTTTGCACCTATTCGTGTCCCTTTAATGCGCGGCTTACTGGGTTACCGGGTTGGCATCATCAAACGCGCAAACCAACCCTTTTTTGATCTTATAAACAACACTGAGCAGCTAAAAACACTGCGCACATTGCAAGGCCACGACTGGCCTGACACACAAATTCTCATGGCTCATCAGTTTAATGTAGGCACCACTTCCAATTATCAGCGTATCCATCAACTGTTACTCGAGGATAAGTATCACTTTTTCCCCCGAGGGGTACTGGAGGCTTACAAGGAAGTCGCTTTGCTTGATGACGTAAGGTACTCGGTCGATACTCGTCATTTACTGGTTTATCCCACCGCAGTGTACTTTTTTACACGACATGAGGACAGTGATGTTCATCGTGGGGTTACGTTAGGGCTACAACGTGCCATCGCCGATGGGTCGTTTCAAACGTTGTTCTTGAGCTACCAGCAGCATAAGCAAAACCTGGAAAAAGTTAATCCTAAAAAGCGGGTCGTACATTGCCTGACCAACCCTTTGGCGCCAGCATCACTGAACAATACACCAGCCCCATATTGGTACTGGAATGACAACCCCGACTTTAACGTCTGTCCACGAAGTTAAGCGCGCTGACGTAACGGTGTGGCAGCCTTTACTTGGCTTAACCCCTGCTCGAGGGCTGCAACGCCTGCGGCAACATCAGCTTGGACGCCTAATTCGTTAAGACTACTCCCCAGCGCATGCACAACGCGAAACAAATTATGAGAGCGGCACTGTTCGCCCATCTGTCCAATCCGAACGATGTTGGGCCCGAAAGAGCCAGAGATTTCGACACGATAGCGCGCTGACATATGAGACAGTAATTTAGGACCTTCAAGGTCACCAGGGAGTAAAATACCCACTACCGAGTTTAATCGTGTTGGTGGGGCAATAAATAAATCTAATCCCATCGCTTCTACACCCTGCTGTAAGGCGTGCGAGCAACGCAAATGTCTTTCAAAACGAACATCAAGGGTTTCTTTGATGATCAGTCTTAATGCTTCATGAATGGCCAAAATCCCCGATACAGGTGCCGTGTAGTGATAGGATTTTTTATGCCAAAACTGTTCAGCCAGTTTAGCGTCTAAACACCAGTGACGGAGGGTGTCACCACGGGTATTAATGACCTCCCAGGCTTGCTCAGAAAATGCCACCAGCGAGATGCCGGGAATACAGGACAAGCCTTTCTGTCCACCCGTTATCACCGCATCAATCCCCCAGGCGTCCATTTCCAGCGGCATGGTACTTAAGGTGCATACTGCGTCAACCAGCACCAGTGCACCATATTGTTTGGCCAGCGCCGCGATGTCCGCCAAATTGGTATTACATACAGTGGAAGACGTTTCGCCCTGTACTATGGTTACAACGTTCGGCCGGATCCGTTCTAGTTCGCTGCGTAGTGACTCGGTATCAACCATCTCACCAATCGGTACATGATACTGTTCTACGTCACCTTCAACCCGTTGCGCCATTTCCACTAAGCGTTGGCTGAAAAATCCGTTTACTATACTCAAGACCTTGCTGCCCGGTTTAACCAAATTAGCCACGGCCATTTCCATTGCAGCTGAGCCCGGTCCAGCAACGCCAAGAATATGCCCATGCTCAGTTTGAAACACGTATCGTGACATGGCTTTGACCTGCTCAATTACCTGAGCCATGGTATCGCCCAGATGATTGATTACAATACCGTTGGCGGCGGCCACTTTGTGTGGAATGGGTACAGGCCCCGCCCCCATCATCAGCAACGGTTCATCAGGTAAGATATTACTAAGCGATACAATGTCACGGGGAGCAGAAACAGTCACGCAGACCTCTTAAATATACACAGGCATACTGGCACTCTAGATCGCATGTTAACCAGACGCAATCAGCAATCCGCAAGTTGGATATATTTATTCTGAATATCAGAGACGACTTCCGGCTTTTACCTTCTGTATATGCTCGACTAAGTGCCCTGATATTTGCTCCAGCGGCAAAACCTGTTGCGCAGCTCCGAGGTCCACTGCGGCTCTAGGCATTCCATACACCACACAGGTTTTCTCATTTTGGCACACCGTATGTGCACCGGAATCACGCAGCGACATCATGCCTTTAGCACCGTCTTTGCCCATTCCCGTCAGCAGCACAGCAATCACGTTCTTACCGGCAGCCTCAACTAAAGAAGTGAACATCACATCAACAGATGGTTTGTGGCCTGTCACCCGTTCTGAGTCATCTAGCTCCACCCGGTAATCAGCCCCACTGCGTACAACTTTCATATGTTGATCGCCAGGTGCCAGATAGGCATGGCCCGGTAACAAACGTTCCCCGCCTTTTGCCTCACTGACTTTTAATGCCGTATTGGCATCTAACCGCTTGGCAAACGAGCGAGTGAACCCTGGCGGCATATGCTGAGTGATGACGATGGCCGGAGCGTTGGCGGGTAATCCTGTCAGAACTTCAATAATGGCCTCCGTTCCGCCGGTCGAGGCCCCAATCGCGATAACTTTTTCTGTACCGCTGTACAGCAATTTTGCACGCGGCTGCTGTGGTTGACTCGGCGGTCGGCGGACCCGGGCGCTCGCAGCCATTCTAACTTTCTCAATAATAAGTTGCCGATAGTTTTCAATACCCTGGGCGACACCCAGCTTAGGTTTAGCGATAAAGTCGACCGCACCCAACTCTAGAGCTCTGACTGTCGCATCTGCACCTTGCTCGGTGAGCGTAGATATCATCACAACCGGGATAGGCTGAGCTTTCATCATAACTTCTAAAAATCGTAAGCCGTCGACCTTCGGCATTTCAATGTCCAGCGTTATCACGTCGGGGTGATGCTCTTGTACCATTTGCTTGGCCACAAACGCATCCGGAGCAGCTCCAACTAACGTTAAATCGGCTTCTGAGCGAATGATTTCACTGAGCAAATTGCGAATTAACGCGGAGTCGTCAACCACCAATACTTTTATTGTCATCTTTAATTACTCAAATAACTCAGCGTCTTCAGCAATGGACACTGTTTTAGCAGATTGCTGATAACGACGTTCACGAATAATGATCGTGTCATTGGGCAAGCGCTTGAGTTTGCGCTGCAACACCCGACCACTGACCGGAAAAAAATAAATCTTGCGTGGATACTTATCGAGTAGGTCTTCTGCGATTATTGGGATACGCTCTATTTGCAAATATTCGCGGATGAAAGCGACATTCTTTTCTCCAACATTGCTAAACTGAATATTGTCCAAAACACTGCCCCCCCCAAACACTTTAGCCTCCAGTCTGTCACGAGCGGCGCCCATCTTGAGCATTTGATTTATCAGTAACTCCATTGCAAACATACCGTAGCGTGCCGAGCGGCTTTCTAATGTGTCATTGCTGCCATCATTGCATGGCAATAGGAAGTGATTCATTCCTGAAATCGCGGTTTGCGGATCCCGCAAACATACCGAAACACAGGAACCCAATACGGTCACCAAGACACACTCTTTGTCCGTTACGAAGTATTCTCCCGGCAGTAGCTTATACGCCAAGGAGTTAAAGCGGTTATCGAAGTAACAATTTGGTTGAGCCATCTTATGATACAAGCGCCTGTCCTTTCACCGGTCGATACACGGTTTTTCCCACCAATGTGACCAATTGAGGTACTGAATTAAAATTTTCGGAGTGGCCTGCAATATACAGCCCATCCGGGTTGAGAAGTTTAACCATGCGGCTAAGGATTTGAATTTGAGTTGCTTTATCAAAGTAAATCATCACATTACGACAAAAGATCACGTCAAATTTACCCTTCAATGGCCAGTCGCTAGCGGTTAAGTTTATCTGCTTAAACTGGACCATCCTCGTCAGTTCTGGCACGACTTTGACCTTACCCTGATGGCGGCCTTTACCCCGAAACAGAAACGCTTTTTGCTGATGTGGACTCAATTTTTCTACCGCCTGAATAGGATATATACCTGCCCGGGCTTTAGTCAGGGCTTGGGTATCAATGTCTGAGGCAATAATTTCGACTTTATTGGCAAAGCTCCCCAGCGTTTCAACCACTGTCATTGCAATTGAATAAGGCTCTTCACCGGTACTGCTCGCCGCACACCAGATACGTGCTGATGGCTTGGTCCTGATGGCATTTTTCAATGTTTCGAAGTGGTGTGCTTCGCGAAAGAAAGACGTGAGATTGGTGGTTAGTGCATCAATAAACGCTTGCTGCTCAAGTACATGATCATCCATGTACGCCAGATAGTCGGAAAATCGCTGGATTTTTAATGCACGAAGCCGCCGCGCCAGCCGACTGTAAACCATCGCGTCCTTGCTGTCGGCCAGCCGAATTCCTGTTTTAGCAAACAGGGCTTGCCGGACTTTTTCAAAGTCGCGTCGATCGTAAGCAAACTCACTGTCAGACATCTTTGCTTACTCCACTAAAACGACTCCCAGTCATCGTCATCAGACGCTGCAGCTTTAGGTAAGCTTTGGCGTCCATTGGCTTTATCCGCTTTACGCGGCGTCCCCGCCACGGAGGCCTTCGCTGTACGCGCAGCCGACCGTGAAGGTTGACTCTCTGCGCCAACCTGAAACTGGCTGACTCGTTCTGAGAGTTGATCAGCCTGGGAGTTCATGGATTCTGCCGCTGCAGCAGCTTGTTCTACCAAAGCCGCATTTTGTTGCGTCATCTCATCCATTTGATTTACCGCTTTTGATATTTCTTCAATGCCGGACGACTGTTCTGCAGACGCGGCTGCTATTTCCGACATGATGTCATTTACCCGCTTAATGGCATCGACCACCTCTTGCATAGTATCGCCAGATTTTCCGACCAATTCATTGCCGTTGGAGATCTTACCAACCGAATCAGAAATCAGTTCTTTGATGTCTTTTGCTGCTTCAGCGGAACGCTGCGCCAGTGTGCGAACTTCCGACGCAACCACCGCAAATCCGCGTCCCTGTTCCCCTGCTCGGGCAGATTCAACTGCCGCATTGAGGGCCAGAATATTCGTTTGGAAGGCGATACCATCAATCACACCAATGATGTCTGAGATCTTCTGAGCCGAGTCATTAATTGACGACATGGTATTAACCACTTCACCAATTAACTTACCGCCATCGACCGCCACTGTAGAAGCCTGAGATGCAAGACTACTGGCCTGATCCGCATTTTCAGCATTGAGTTTCACCGTACTGGTCAATTCCTCCATGCTCGACGCAGTCTCTTCTAAGCTGGATGCTTGCTGTTCAGTTCTGCTGGATAAATCAGCGTTGCCGCTGGCAATCTCACTGGAAGCACCGGTAATGGTTTCTACTGCGCTGCGAATTTGGGTAATGGTGTCCTTTAATTCTTCGATAAAGCCATTAATTGATACCCCCAGTTCTTTGAAATCACCGAGCTTCTCTTCCTGTAAACTAACCTGTAAGTTGCCTTGCGACAGCTCCATCATGACAGCCTGAATGTCATTAATGGCCACTTTACGAGACGTGATGTCGGTCGCGTACTTGACCACGCGGAATGGCCTTCCACTAGAGTCAAATATCGGGTTGTAGGTTGCCTGAATCCATACTTCTCGCCCCCCTTTCGCCAGACGTTTGTATTCTCCTGCCATGTGCTGACCCGAGCCAAGCTGGTCCCAAAAAGTGCGGTACTCAGGACTTACCTTATACTCAGGCTCGACGAACAAACTGTGGTGCTTGCCTTTAATTTCATCCAGCGAATAACCCATAGCATTAAGGAAATTGTCATTGGCAGTGATGATTTTCCCATCCAGTTCAAACTCAATGACCGCCTGAGATTTACCAATTGCTTCAATCTGCCCCTGATAATATGCATTCTTTAATTTTGCTTCAGTGATATCGGTTGCATATTTCACTACCTTAGAGACGTTTCCGGCAGTGTCATAAATCGGGTTATAGGATGCCTGAATCCAAATTTCCTCGCCGCTTTTGGTTTGGCGCTTAAACTCGCCAGATTTGAACTCGCCTTTACGTAAATCTTCCCAGAACTGTTTGTATTCACCAGAGCGCCCGTATTCCTCATCAACGAACATGCGATGGTGGTTACCCTGTATCTGTTCCAGCCGATAACCCATGGCATTGAGGAAATTTTCGTTGGCGTCAACAATATTGCCCTGCGGATCAAATTCAATCACAGCCTGAGAACGACTTAGCGCATCTAACATGCCCGCCTTCAGCAACAGTTCACTCTGATCCACCCATTCCACCACCGTCCCGATATTATTGCCCTGCTGATCTTTTAGTGGACTCAGGGTGAGCTTAAAATTGAGATTACCGATCACTATGGATGACGTCATTTGCTCAGTCAGGTTGGCAAGAATGCCACGCTGATGAGAGGGATTTTTATGAAACTGATCGATATTCTGCCCGATGAGATTGTCTGCCGAAAATTGCGGCAAGACTTTTTTCAATTCAGGTTCAGCCTCTTTTAGTAAAGTTTTAACTGCTTTGTTGGCATAAATGATATTACGCTCGGCGTCTGCCATCATGATGCAAGACGTACTGGCATCAATTGCCTGAGCGTTACGCATCTGTTGCAAGGTTTCGCCTGATTTGGATGAGTCTTGGCCAAGCCAACTAAACATACCCATAATTAACCCTCATCAGTTACAGTTTGAGATTCAAATAAGCCCAGCTCTTCACTGGAAATTAGTCGTTCGATATTGACCAGAATCACCATGTGATCATCCACGGGTGCTAATCCCTTTAGGTATCGTGAATCGAAGGCCACGCCGAATTCCGGGGGCGGACGCACGTCTTCATCACCGAGTCGAATTACGTCTGAAACCCCGTCCACCACAATACCGACAATGCGATCCAGCACGTTCAGCATAATCACAATGGTGAACTCAT
>CAXQZJ010000023.1:0-31001 GCA_964228145.1 Alteromonadaceae bacterium
GGTTGATTGGGTGAGTAATAATGTGAATGCGGTCATAAGAAAAAACGCCCCGACAATGCGGGGCGTTGTATTTTAGTCATCGCCACCGAAGGCTGTTAGCAGGTTAAGTAAGCTTAAGAACAAATTGTACAATGACACATAGAGGGTCACAGTGGCCAAAATGTAATTGCGCTCTCCGCCTTTGATGATTTCGCTGGTTTGCCACATGATCATCGCTGATGAGAAGAACATGAACATCGCGCTGATCGCCAGAGATAGTGCCGGCATTTTCAGGAACAGGTTAGCAACCACAGCGATTAGCAGCACAAATGTACCAATCATCAGTGTACCGCTTAGGAAAGACATGTCCTTTTTGGTAGTTAGCACGTAGCCTGAGGTCGCAAAGAAAATTAAGGCGGTACCGCCAAGTGCCGTCATTACGACTTCACCACCGTTGATGGCCATGTAGGCATTTAAAATTGGACCCAATGTGTAACCCATGAAACCAGTCAGAGCGAACACGCTGATGATGCCCATGGAAGAGTTCGCCGTTTTGTGGACCAAGAATAACAAGGCAATATAGCCTACGATGGTCACAATCGGTCCCAGGTATGGGGCATTCATGTTCATAGTGATACCGGCCACTATGGCGCTGAATGCCAGCGTCATCGCTAACAGCGAGTAAGTGTTGCGCAGCACCTTGTTAGTCTGTAGTACAGACTGCTGCGAGGATTCACTATAAAGTGTGTTTTGGTTCATTGTATTGCTCCGTGGTTAAACACAAATAGTTGTTGTGCCTTTATTAGGCCTATATTTATGGTGTTTGGTTCCCAATTTCAAGCATATAAGATGCTAAATAGGATCTATTTAGTCAAATTTTAGTCGAAATGGTTAAACATCGACCGAACAGTCACTTTATACGAAATTAGTGCTTTACAAGGTTCATAAAGGTCATTAATATGCGCCTCGTTCTCAGCGGAGAGCTGGCAGAGCTCGGTTGAATGCACCTGACTTGAAATCAGGCGAAGGGTCAAACCTTCCGGGGGTTCGAATCCCTCGCTCTCCGCCACTACATAGAAAGGTCGCACATTGTTGCGGCCTTTCGCATTTCTGAAGCTCAGAACAATGCGAACCAATTTCCCGGAACCGAGGGAAGACAACCTTTACTCTCTGCCACGACATAGAAAGGTCGTACATTGTTGTGGTGGTTCGGCATTCCGACTTTCGCATTTCTACGGCACAAAAACGTGCGACAGTCGGGAGTGTGTCACAAACCGGCAACGCCCCTTACGCAAAGCGTTTGAAACTCACCACGGCGTTAGGCTATCGACAGTCCGCTTTGACCCTTTAAACAAAAGTACACACTGCGCAGCAATAATAGTAATATCCATCGACAATCAGTAATCGTTATCACTATGTCAGAACAAGAAGTAGAAGCAATTAATTGCCGATGCGGTGGCAAACCTACTAAACCTAGAAAGTACAAGGATTGTCCGGACCGCTGGATCATTGAATGCACAGTAAAAGGCTGTAAAGCAAACAATATTTCCCAAACCCGCATCAATACTATTGTGGGTTGGAACCGGTTAAGTTCGTCCTTTTATCGCTAATCCATAATACGATTATTAAAAATCGGACGAGCCCTAACGAGGCGCTATTAACACTGGTTTGGGTATAGCATCACGGGTTATACTCAACAGCGGAACACCCATAAGTAAAACGTTGGCAATCTGGTTTTATGCCTACGGAGAATAACAATGATAAACATACTCCTGGTCGACGATCATGATTTAGTCAGAACCGGTTTACGCCGGTTGTTAGACGATGTACGCGGTTTTAAGGTCATTGCTGAGGCGGCAAATGGTGAAGACGCACTCAAGTTGTGTCGTACCCATGAACCCGACATCGTGTTAATGGACATGAACATGCCTGGCATGGGCGGTCTTGAGGCCACTAAAAAAGTACTGCGCCTGAATGCAGACTGTAAAGTAATAGTGCTGTCGGTATTAAAAGAAAATCCTTATCCTGCCAAAGTGTTTCAGCTTGGCGCCCATGGTTATCTGACCAAAGATGCTGACCCTGAAGAAATGGTTAAGGCTATTCATCAGGTATACAGTGGTCAGCGTTACATTGATTCCGGGCTGGCCATAGATATTGCCTTAGGTAAGTTGGACCTGGGCGAAAAAAATCCATTCGACTGCTTGTCTGAGCGTGAAATGCAGATTATGACGCTGATTGTAAAAGGTCAGAAGATCCCTGATATCGCATCGCAGTTAAACCTCAGTGCCAAAACGGTTAACACCTACAAGTACCGTCTTTTCGATAAATTGGGCGTCGATGGCGAGGTTGAATTGGTGCACTTTGTTATGCGCCACAAGTTAATCACCAGCGAAACGCTGTAGCATGGCTCAAGAAAGTACCTTTAATTCTCAGCAATTTCTCAAAAACCTCACCTCTCAACCCGGCGTTTACAGAATGTACAACGCCGCGGGGGAGGTTATTTACGTTGGTAAGGCAAAGAACCTTAAGAAACGTGTCTCCAGCTATTTTCGTAAGCAGCTAGACAGCATTAAAACTCAGTCGTTAGTGCGTCAGATTGCCAATATGGATGTCACGGTTACCCACAGTGAAACCGAGGCATTAATTCTTGAAAATAACTACATAAAAAAATACAAGCCGCGTTACAACGTTTTGTTGCGAGACGACAAGTCCTACCCATTTATTTTCCTTTCCGACCACCAACATCCCAGGCTTGCCAGTCATCGTGGCCCTAAAAAAGCCAAAGGGGAATACTTCGGGCCATATCCAAGCGCATGGGCGGTACGGGAATCGTTAAATATCATGCAAAAGATATTTCCGGTGCGCCAATGTGAAGACAGTTATTATCGCGCGCGCAGCAGACCTTGCTTACAGTATCAGCTGCAAAGATGCGCAGGGCCTTGTGTAGAAGGCTTAGTGTCGGATGATGAATATCAGCAACAGGTCAATCTGGCGCGTCTATTTTTAAAAGGTAAAAACGCACAAGTCGTGAACCAACTGGCCCAAAACATGGAAAAGGCCAGTGAACGCCTCGAATTTGAGAAAGCAGCGCGCTTTCGCGACCAAATTACCGCGCTCAATAAGGTGCAGTCTCAACAAAGCGTCAGTGGTAATGAAGAGGAACTGGATGTTTTCGGGTATGCCTTTAGCAGTGGCACGGCAAGTATTCAGGGCTTATTTATTCGCGATAACAAATTGCTGGGAAGTAAAAGCTTTTTCCCGAAAGTGCCGGCCGGCATAGATGAAAGTGAAATTTTCCGCTCATTCCTACTGCAATTTTATCTCGCATCTGAACGCTCGATCCCGCGTCACATTGTGCTACCCATGGCCCTTGAAGATCAAACCGAGATTCAGCAAGCCTTGTCTGAGCAGGCAGGGGTGAAGGTCACCTTTTATAAGGGTGTACGGGACGAGAAGAGACGTTACTTACAATTGGCCAATACCAATGCACAAAATGCACTGGAAAGTCAGCTCAATCACCATAAGTCAGTGATCGCGCGTTTTCTAGAACTTGAAAAAGTGCTGGATTTTGAGCAACCCATTAAGCGCATGGAGTGTTTTGACATCAGCCATACGATGGGACAACAAACCGTCGCCTCTTGTGTTGTATTCAACCGCGAGGGACCTTACAAGCAGGACTATCGTCGCTATAACATTGAAGGCATTACCCCAGGCGATGACTATGCGGCCATGGCGCAGGCACTCAAACGGCGTTATAAAGCCGATGCTGATCCGGAAAAGATTCCGGATATTCTGTTTATTGATGGAGGCAAGGGCCAGTTATCCCAGGCGGAGCAGTTTTTTGCCGGCTGGCAAGGTGACAAACAGCCTCTGTTAATTGGTGTCGCCAAAGGTACAAGTCGTAAGCCAGGCTTGGAAACTCTCATTCTTGCGGGGAATCATGCTACTATCCCCATGAATGCGGATTCGCCCGCGTTACACCTGATACAACATATTCGGGATGAATCGCATCGATTCGCCATTGCGGGTCACAGAAACCGACGACAAAAAGTAAAAACAACGTCAAAACTTGAATCAATCCCAGGTATTGGCGCTAAAAAAAGACAGAACTTATTAAAATTTATGGGCGGCTTACAGGAAGTCATGAACGCCAGCATCGAAGACCTGCAAAAAGTGCCAGGTATCAGCGAGCCGTTGGCAGAAACGATCTACCACCATTTGCGCCACTAGGAAACTGAAGTATGTGGACCATACCTAATATTATAACCACCATTCGTGTGTTGCTTGTGCCGGTGTTTGTCGGTGTTTATTACATTGACTGGCAATGGGCGCACCAAGCTGGCGCATTTATTTTTTGGTTTGCGGCCGTTACCGATTGGTTCGACGGCTATCTGGCCAGAAAACTGAAACAAAGCACACCTTTTGGCGCCTTTCTTGACCCGGTCGCAGATAAGTTGATTGTATCAGCTGCGTTATTGATGATTGCCCACACTTACCAAACAACATGGATTACCATCGCTGCAGTAATTTTAATGGCTCGCGAGGTGTTTGTATCCAGTTTGCGAGAATGGATGGCCGAGCATGGGCAACGCGAAACTGTCAAAGTATCCTTTGTGGGTAAAGCAAAAACCATGGCGCAGATGCTGGCATTAATAGGCTTACTATCTGAGCTTGAATATTTTATGGGTTTCCCAATTTACTGGGTGACGCTAGGCAAAATATTACTGGTGATTGCCGCAGCATTGTCACTGTGGTCGATGTTTATTTATGTCAAAGCGGCTTGGTCAACGTTAACAAAATCTCCGCAGGCTTAGTAAGTTAGAGTGATTTTTGTGCTCAGATGAATAAAGGTTAGCCACACTGCACACAAATTGCGCGAACGATCATAAATGTGTGACATAACGGTTGACAGTTCAGGTGGTGAATGTAGAATTCACCCCACATTTCGAGAGGGCATAGCCCAAACGGAAAGTGATGCGGGAATAGCTCAGTTGGTAGAGCACAACCTTGCCAAGGTTGGGGTCGCGAGTTCGAGTCTCGTTTCCCGCTCCAATTTACTTAATGTCGCCATTTAGCGAATAAGTCAATTGGGCATATTCCAAGGCGGAATGGCAGAATGGCTATGCAGCGGATTGCAAATCCGTGGATCTCGGTTCGACTCCGGGTTCCGCCTCCATACTTACTTTCCAAAGTAAGTATACAGGTACCAAACCTGACCTCATACCCGATGCCCGGGTGGTGAAATTGGTAGACACAAGGGATTTAAAATCCCTCGCTGGTAACAGCGTGCCGGTTCAAGTCCGGCCCCGGGCACCATCTTACTAATCTAGTAAATTACAAACCTAAAAATCATAAAAAATAGTTTTGTACTGGATTTTGCTTTTTTGCGCTTATCCAAGCGGAACTGTATTCCTAACAGTTGGTAACTGCTGAGGTCACACAAGCCGTTATTGTTTTACTGGGAAATCAAAATAATTATTGGGATAGGCTTCATTTTGATATCTGAAGTGACACCATTCCATCGGATAATTATTAAAATCCCCTTGGCGCATATAGCCAATGAGGCGTGCTCTATTCTCAGCTACCTTTTGTGATAGCCCTGGATGTGCAGTATTTGATCTGCTATCAAAAAAATCGAAGCGGGTCCCCATATCCAAATCCTGCCATTGTCCACGTTCGTTTTTTGCTTGCAGTGTGACATCCAAGGTCGAACCGCGACTATGACCTGATTTAGACGCAACATAAGGTCCTAATATTTCAGATTTATCCAAGCTAGGATAATAATCTGCCTTGGTTTTGATATCGCTGAGATCCTCTGACCAGCGCACAAAATGATCCACTGCACGTTGCGGGCGATAACAATCAAACACCTTGATCCGATAGCCATCCTGAGCCGCTGCGTTCGCAGCGCGTTTCAGTCCTTTCGCCGCTTGTTGCTGCAAAATACAAAAGGGCGCTTGGTAGCCCTCAATGGGACTGCCAACAAAGTTATTACTTGTGTGGTAGCGGATATCCAATGTCAGGGTCTCGTCGCTACCGTTGAAGACGACAAAATCTTTCGGCACGGCAGACATTGAATTGTCAGAGGTAACGGGCCCATCCAGCGTGCAAGCACCGAGCGTAGTTATCACCAATGAGGTCAAGAGCATGTTATTTTTCATTTTATCGGTTCATCACGTTGTGGTGGATTATCAAGACTAACCCAGTCATCCTAATATGTTGATCCTCATCATGGGGTTAAACGCTCAGATTGGTCATTTTGGCGTAATTCGTTAATTGGACGAGGCAATCAGCCAAATTACTCACATTCACCAATGTTACTCCACAGTTTGCGTTAAAGTAGAGGCATCTATTATTTTTTTGAGCGCGTTTAATGTCAGCATTATCAGGATTCCCCAAATTTTCATTAACCCATGGGCCCACGCCAATAGAGCGGTTATCCGGATTATCTGCCGAATTGGGTGTTAATATCTGGATAAAGAGGGACGACTGTACCGGTCTGGCAGGCGGTGGCAATAAAACACGAAAACTCGAGTTTCTCGTTGCTGACGCAATAGCAAAAGGTGCTGATACGCTGGTGACCTTTGGTGCTTATCAATCTAACCACGCAAGACAAACCGCGGCGGCGGCAGCAAAAGCAGGCCTCAAGTGCATTTTGATTCTCGAGCCCGTTGGCGGCTTGGCACAGCCCTCATATTTTAACAATGGTAATCTGTTACTGGACGAGTTACTCGGCGCCAGCATTGAAAAAATAAGCCCAAATGAGACAGCTGACACCGCATATGAACGGGTCAGGCAGCAGCTTATTTCTCAGGGCCACTCCACGTATTCGATACCGGTAGGGGGATCCAATCCCTTGGGGAGCTTGGGTTACGCGGTTTGTGCCCATGAAATTGTTGATCAGACACAGCAATTGGGTATTAGTTTTAACCAGATTGTTCTGGCGACGGGCAGTGCCGGAACTCAGGCGGGCTTATTGGCGGGCCTGCTCGAACGCAATCACAATATCGACACCCTCGGATTCTGTGTCAGCCGTTCTGGCTCTGAACAACAGGCCCTGGTGGCGTCATTATTAACAGAAACCCTTTCGCTACTAAAGCTGCCATCGAACATTGGCAACAGCTTGGTGCGGGCAGACGGTAATTACTATGGAGAAGGTTACGGGCTTCTCAACCAAGCAACCCGGGATGCGGTGAAACTCGTCGCGCGAACCGACGGGATTTTGCTTGATCCTGTTTACACCGGAAAAGCCATGGCGGGATTAATCGATTATTGTCGCAATGGTAAGTTTACCCCTCAGGATAACGTGTTGTTTTTGCACACCGGCGGTAGCCAAGGCTTATTTGCTTACACTGAGTTATTTAAAGATTGAATAAAAATCAGTGGCAGATGACAACTTTACTTTGTTGGATTCTGAACCAAATTTAGAATGCCTGGGGAGAGTCTTGCTGCAGCGTGTCCCAGTTTAGTTAAATCTGGGGACTAATATCGATTGTTGTAAAATACACTGAGCGAATTAGTCCTCTAACCACCATGCAGGGGTGTTTGTTGTTCCAGCTTGGTGTATTTCGATAATTTCGCCAAATTTAGGTATGCTCAGTGACACCGAGGACTTTGTCGCCAACGCTGATATTGTCACCAACGGCTCATTCCAATCATGCAACGCAAGGTCGAAAGTGCTGTTGTGGACTGGCATCATGACTGTGCCTTTGAGATCAAGATGGGCCTGTAAACTTTCTGCCGGTAGCATATGTATTTCTTTCCATAATGAGTTATAGGCACCGGTTTCAATCAAGGTTAGATCAAATGGCCCGTAATGTTCACCAATGGCTTTGAACCCATTAAAATAGCCACTATCACCACTATAAAACACCCTGGATTGAGGTGATTCAATTATCCAGCCTGCCCAGAGCGTCTCATCTTTGTCGCTAACGCCTCGGCCAGAGAAGTGTTGAGCTGGTGTAGCGGTTAATCTGAGGTCACCAAGTAAATGGTGTTGATGCCAATCCAGTTCGATAATTTTTTCTGCGGGAATACCCCAATCGAGCAAGTGACGACCCACTTTAAGCGGCGTAACAAAATATCGGCTCTTTTCTGCTAGTGCTTGAATACTCTGTTTATCCAGATGGTCGTAGTGATCGTGGCTAATGACAACGGCATCAATGGGAGGTAATTCCTCAATAGTGATTGGGGCAGGGTGAAAGCGTTTAGGCCCCATCCATTGTACCGGCGACGCACGATCACTAAAAACCGGATCGGTGAGAATGTATTGCTGAGCAAATTTAAACAACACAGAGGAATGACCAAGCTTAATCACACTGTCGTTGTCAATCTTGGCAAGGGCGTCGGCAGTGAGCGTTTCAACCGGAATCTGTTTTGTGGGTAGGGCATGCTCGCGCTTGTCTGCCCAATATGCCTTGGCGACACGCCAAAGCGATGCCGCAGAATTGCTGTAAGAAACCTCACTATTGGAAAACGTATCCGGAAGGCTAGCGTGGTTGGCACGCAATTGTTGCTCAGCTAAACCAGCATTGATCTTCGAGTTACAACTAAAAAGCGTAAACATGAATACTCCTGTTATCGTAATCAACACAGCCCATTTGGTCATCACCAGCGCCCAAAAGTAAACTAGACAGTTTACCTATAATAAATCAAATGCACATAAAGTAAACTGATTAGTGTAGTTTTTGAGTTAAGGTTCGATTCATCTTGATTAAGGCAACCTTTGGTTACGCTAACTAAACAGGTATCGCTTAATATACTGACGTACGTTTAAACTAATTTTGATATTAATTTCAGTGATTTATATTACAACTCTCGGGAGTGCTCTGACTTTGAGCGCAACAGAAAAATAATAAGGGACGTCATGAACCAAACACCTCAATCCACCAACCAAAATCCGCCAGGCTTTGTGGCCACTGCGATCAATTTCATAACCAGCTTTGTCAGTAAACCTTGGCAGCAGGCACTTGAACACGTGCAGTTGAAGAACAAACTCGCCGTTGTCACCTTTGTGCTATTACTCCTTGGCTTCACCTTACCTCTTGCCGAAGTCATGAACGAAGAACTGTATTTGTCTGATGAGGTTTACGGATTTGTTGGCTTCATTTTTGTTGCCAGTGCCATAGTCGCTTTTATTACTTTCGCCACAGGTACATCTGAAAAAATAGCCAAATGGTCCGCACGTATCGTGTTGGCAATTATGGTTTATGCCCTAGGCAGCCTCATCTGGGAACTCTACGACGCCTATAGCGAGTTCTCACAAATGTGTGATCGTCAGTGCCAACGCATGATGGGGTCTATGGCGGATGAATTTGGCGTCGGCGATGCCATTTTCGATTCATTGAAAATCGGATTGATCTTTTTCCTGGCCGGTTTCGCCATGCTCTTCCCGGTAGCATTGACCAATAGATATCAGTCAAATCCAGACTTGGTCATCCGGTTGAAAGAAATTAACGCGACAGAAACTAACGCAAAAACAGTTAGCAATGAAGACATAGCCGCGTTTGGTCAACGCGTAAAAGATAACAGCAGCAAGCTCGTCACCGCGGCAGGGCAGGCAGTAGGGTCTGAGGAACAGCGCCAACAAGCGATATCGTCAGCTAAACAAGCGTTTGCTAACCCTGTTGTTAAAAGAGCCGCAATCGGTTTGGGGTTTTTTCTGATGGTATGGTTCCTGTGGCCTTCTTCAGATACACCAGATACGACCGATGCTCAAATTGCCTTTACAAAGAGTTCCGAATACCGTGAACTTGAGAAAATGGCGTCGTTAGCGGCTATGCTTGGGGGAAGTACTGAGGTTGATGTTACTTTTACCGACATAGAAGATTGCAAGGAGGCTGAATTGAGCAATAGTGAGTCGGGTATCAGCTGCATGGTTAAAGGTTATATATCCTTCGGGAGAGAAAAAGAAACTATTGAGGAACGCATGTATTTTTCTCGCGATGACGACGGTGAATGGCGTTATCGCGGATAATCTCACTTTCTCAATTTCTATTAAAAACCCCGGTACTTAACCGGGGTTTTTGCATTGACGGGATTCCAGTTGCGTGTGCTACCTGAAACCTAAATTCATCAGGGAACAACGGCCATGCATAGAAAGTCGTCGTGTGATTCCGAAATCACTGCATTTGAATAAGGGGCATAGCCTCTTACCTGAGGTGACTATACATTCGCCGGATAAAAGAAGGCATGTCATTCTGAACTTGATTCAGAATCCATAAAACGCCACCCCTTGCTTACATCACTGCATTTGGAAGAGGGGCCCGGCCTTTTACACGAAATACTCGGCATTCGTCTATGTCTCAGCACCATGACTTTGAGCGATCACACATAACATCAGTAGCAATCTGACGTGCCTCGCTGATGCTCAGGTATCGTAAACGTGATTGTGCAAATCTGACTAAACATGATTGCCCATGTATCCGGGAATACATTGTCGATGTCATCATGAGTTGTATTCAACGCGGCGAAAACTTGGTACCGTTAAAAAAAAGGATAAAAAAATGAATTATTTCAAAAAGATGGTAATTGTAATAGCAGGCTTTGCCTTGTCAGTTACCGCGAGTGCAACAGAATATGATGTTGTAAATATTCAATCCAAGACACTAAATGAAACCCGCCAATACCAGGTTTCGCTGCCTGCCAATTACGCTGAAACGTCGCAACGTTTCCCTGTTATCTACCGATTAGATGGCGCAGATAATATTCCCTTGATGAGAGAAGTGCTGGGCCGAATGTTTAACGCAAATGCTGCCCCAGATGTAATTATCGTAGCGATAGAAAACACAGAAAGATTGCGAGATATGTATCCCACCATAAACCAAGACCCAAACGGGCCCGTCGGTGTCGGCGGTGGGGCAGATAAATTTCTTGCGTTTATCGAGCAGGAATTGATTCCTGATGTGGAGAAGCGCTACCGCACCCACTCAACGCGCATTATCGCGGGTGCTTCTGCAGCGGGTGTATTCAGTCTATATGCATTGCAGCAGCGGCCGGGCTTATTTGATGCCCATATCGCATATAGTCCTGCGGTGTGGTGGAATACAGGCGCCATGGTAGAGCGAACAAAAAAATGGCTGGCAACAGAGCCGAAGCATTCAACCTATCTCTACATGAATATGGGTAACGAAGGCCTGCCCATGCGTCCTTATTATGATGCGCTTTTATCAGAATTTAGTGCAGCAGATAACCATCAATTGCGATTAGTGATAGATGAACACCCTGGCGTCTCCCATGGCTTAACCTCCACCGCGGGTATGTTTAAGGCATATCAGTCTTTCTTTTTGAGCAAAGAATTTGCGCGGGAACAAGTCACAGCCGATATGCAGGTTATCGATGACTATTATCGACAACTTGGTGAGCAATGGGGAACTGACCAGACACCACCAGAAAACATTGTGCGCCAATTGGGGTACTATTTTGATTGGCAACAGCAGCCCGAATTAGCTATGACCTTGTACAAGCATAATATGGCTCATCACCCACAAAGCCCTGATGCGATTAGTGGTGTGGTGTACGGGTATGAAGGTCAGAATAAGTTGCTTCAAGCGCGTGACTACGCACGTAAAGCATTAGACGTCGCCAGTAAGGATCATCCCTACTATGATTATTTTGTTGAAAATCTGGCCCGCCTTGAAGAAAAAGTACAAAGCAGTCTAAATGAAGATTAGTCCATTTTAGCCAACTCAATATTCCGGATAACAAGCCAACTGTTGTCTTTTTGTAAAACAGGCGTCACGACTCCGCATCCCCCGCGGCAGGGGCGCTTGTTTTTTATCTCGTCGGTTAGCAGTGGATCATCAGTAAACTCAACACTGTCTATGTAATAAGTCCCTTTACCAGGTTCAATCACGTGTAAATGAATGTGTTGCGGTATGTCGCGATTGGGGTATGCCTGAGGCCTTACCGTTTTGAAACTATATTGTCCCAATTCATTGGTCCGTGCCCAGCCACGTAATTTACCGTGCACAGTTTCGCCTTTTGGGTAGCGACCATCACTGTCGGTTTGATAGGCGTATATCACGATGCCGGCCGCCGGATTTCCGCTTCTGTCAGTGACAATCCCCCTGAGCTCCATGGGCTCACCACGTTCAGTATCTGTCACGATATTGGCTTTTTCACTCAGCGAGTTTGGCATGCCAATGAACGCCAATTCACAGCCCTGACACGGTCCATAAATTACCGGTACAGTTAACGTGTAATTTAACGATAGCAGCCAAAGGCCACTAAAAAGGTTGATAAGCATTCGGTTATTTCCTGTTAGTGAGTGGACGGAACAACATCCGATTGAGCGTGTTGTGTTTAAAAACAAAATGGTGGCTAAGCGCTGCCAGTGAGTGCAGCGCAATCAATGAGGGTAGGAGCCAGCGACCTAGCCACAAATGCGCTGTTTCACTTTTTGATGAAACGATATCGAGCTGTAATGCATTTAACTGAAGCGATTTGCTTACCTGACTAAAATTTATCTCGTAAACCAAGAAAAATGTAATTTTCCCTCCGTACTGCAATAGATATTCAGCCAGACTCAGGCCACCCGATAGGGCCGATAAAAAGACGAATATGTACAACAACACATGGGCAGCGTTTGCCCATCTATTGGTTTTAACTGCAGGACAACTGCATCGCCATACTATACGTAGCGTCAGTAACACTATGAGTGACAACCCCAGCGACATATGCATTTGTATCCCTACCCAGGCTTGTAAGTCACTGGATGCCAAATGGTTTCGCCAGTAAATTGTCAGATAGATGGTCGCGATTACTAATACAGTCAACCAGTGCAGGACAATTGCGATCCCATTATAACGGTCACTTTGGTTTTTATTGGTCATAGACTGCCATGGTGTTGAACGTACCTAAACCATGTTGACCATGTGTCAGCAAACTTGCCAGAGTGAATATGGCTAAGCGATGAGTTTTAATGCTAAGACGAGGAGTTAAAATATCGAGATTTGAATCGTTTTGCGTAGTGGCGACTCAAGCGTACTTCGGTGCCGCACATCAATACCAGATCGTAATCACCATTTAATCGGGAGCGAACTGATTCTACCCGTTCAATATTAACTATGTGCGCGCGATGTACGCGAATGAAACGTTCATCCAGCAATTCAATGATTGCCTTAATGGATGAGGTGTAGAGATAGCGTGATTGCTTAGTATAAATCGCGAGGTAAGGGGTTTCAGAACAAATATGGCTGATGTCCTGAAACGGCACCTGTTGTCGAGTAGCCCCCTGTCTAATCGTCAGGCAGGGGACTTGGTTAAACTCAGTATTTTTATTTGTTGTTTTGGTGGCTTTACGGCGAAGAAACAGCACGGCAAGGACATAAACAAGTACCATTGGCAGCAGGTGGTTGGCCAATGCGTAGGAAAACACTTTGGTGAACGAGTACCCCTGTTGCTTGACCAGAGAAGATAAACCAGACACAACTGTAGCTGCGACAGCGGCATGAATTAAAATTGCCATTGGCAGAAGAGCCAACAAAAACGGAGTTTTCAGGTGTTGTATACTCGCCTTAAGTCGATTCAAGCCATACAAGACGGGTATAAAGCACAACCAGAACAAACTAAACAGAGCTGATTCATACCAAAAATAAGGGTAATCATTGCGGCTGGAATGGATGAAATCTTCGAACATGGCCAAGGCAAAAATAGTGCACCCAATCAACATCCCCATTGATAAGGCAGTGTGTTTCCCGAGCCTGTTAAACCGCAGTTTATTTATCATGTCATCCATTACTCAACCGCAACCAACTTCAGCACTGTTTCTACATAGTAATCCGATTTCCACCATACGTTAGTCGCGCTAGCATATAAACAATATCCTGACTACGTTTACTGTTTCTCGAACTTAAGCGTTACCTAATTATCTAGCTTAGTTCATCAATAAGGTTACCTAAACGTTGGTAAGCGGGCTGGAGGTTTTGCTGTAATTGTGCTGCGCGTTCTACTTCTTCAGCATATTGTTGCTGCACCACATCTAACGCTGATGAATCCTGTTCTGCCTGTTCGGATGAGACTAGCTGCTCTTCAAGTTCTTGCTCTGCCAGAGTTTCAGCAGCAAGTCTGAGGGCGGCCAGTCTTTGTTGTTCTATTCGTTCAATGCGCGCTAGATCAGCTTGATTCTCGGCACTAATTGTTTGAATTTGTTCAAATTCGTCAACGGCCTGCGGGCTGGCTGCGTCAATGGATAGGTCTTGTTGTTCCGCTTCAGCAGCATTATCGGTTTGTCTTGCCTCTGTTCGTGCTCCTGCTTCAGATTGACGCGCCTGTTCAACGATCAACTGTGCGCGCCGTTCTATATCCTCCGACGTTGGCTGAGACGATTGCGCAGTTTGCGCATCGGCGCTGCGTTGCCTTTCGGCACGGCGAACCACTTGTTCTGACCCGTTCGCGTCTGAAAGTTGGGGTTCGGCGGATTCTTGATTCACTACCTCTGCTACATTGCTCTGAGATTGTTCCTCGTTGCGAGCTGCCCGCTGAATAACGTTGCTGGCTTGCTGCAGTGTTTGGTTTATTAACACTCTCTCTTCGCTGGTAGGCCCCGCGTCTTGCTGGTTAGATGTCGCTATAACAGGTGTTACGGCTGTTATTGGCGCAGGGCTTGATGGTGTTAACTGACGCTCAGGAACCACAATACCATTTACTATCATACCCGCCTCTCTTGGGATAAATGAAATAGTACCAATGCACAAAACCTGCCAATTAAAAAATAACTAAATTCAGTAGGTTATAAATTTTATTTTGACAAGTAGGGGAATAAAAGACAGGGGATTGTAATATTTACTAAGAGTCCGTTTTCTGATTAATAGATTAATATCAGGCTTAGATACGCGCTAGAAAATAAAAAAGCCGGCGGCTGCCGGCTTTTTATAAATGCTTTCTTTAAGCTTGGGTCGATTTACGCTTTGCCAAACGCTGAACTTGCTGTAAAGAGTTCAAGTGTGCGTATACAGCAGGTAATACTCCGCGCTTACGGAAATCTTCGAATTTCTCAATTGGTAACGCATTGAGCTTTTCTTCATCAACTCGGAAAATACCGTTAAGGTTGAAGCTCTGACCGTTTTCCAGACGAACACTCAGGTCGTTTGGTACCAGTAAGTCATTTTCCTGCAGGACTTTGACGAATCCACTGGTAATTTGCATGTTTTCTACAAACTTTCCGGTGAAGTCACGGCGTTTAGTCAGGTATTCTGTTTCTTCGCCTTCCGCGTTGAACAGGTCTTCACCTTCTTCTTCGCTTACCAAATCACTGTTTTCATCAATACAAACGAAATATTGCTCTTTTTTCTCATCGCTGGCGATAGAGAAAGGGTAGCTACGCAGTGCAGCTGGTGCATAAATCTCGTCGTACTTTTCGCTGCTAACATACAGGTTTTCACCTTTTTCCAACCCCATAAGGGCAACAGCAACAAAGTTATCAGATTCTGGATTTTCGCGAACAAAGATAATAGGGAAGCTAGAAGAAACAGGGATAAATTCCTGAACAACGACTGGAATAAGATGTTGATCAGCAACCTGTGGAAAATTAGCTGCGTTTTTTACTTTGGTTTTTGCGTGTGCGTTTTTATTCAGAGGCACAATTTTTGGTTGTGTCATTGTGATACGGCTCCCTGATGTAGGTATCATTCACTTTTAGTTAACAAGGCGTGTATGTGTATCAGATGTGACACACAAAAAAAAGAGATATTTAGGCCAAAGGCCAATAAACTGGGAGGATACAGGGATTTTATGTCACAAAAATGAAAATCAGTGCAAACATTAAACAATCAGGCCCGGTTGTTATTTTAACCGGCGCAGGTATTTCAGCAGAATCAGGTATTAAAACTTTCCGCGATTATAACGGTTTGTGGGAAAATCATCCCATAGAAGAGGTTGCCACACCGGAGGCGTTTATCTCCGCTCCCGAACGCGTACATCGGTTTTATAATCTGCGGCGCCAGCAATTATTAACCGCAGAGGTGCGCCCAAACGCTGCGCATTCGGCCATTGCTGAGTTCCAAAATACTTATCCGGGCGACGTTACGCTGATCACCCAAAACGTAGATAACCTGCACGAAAGAGCAGGGAGCGAGAATGTACTGCACATGCATGGCCAATTGACTGAATGTCGATGCAACAATTGTGGATATGTGGGTCAGGCGCCATTGGAACTCGACAGTGATAGTCAATGTCCGGGGTGTCGAGAAACCCGTTGCCTGCGTCCTAATATTGTCTGGTTTGGTGAGATGCCATTTTTTCTGGATCACATCGATAAGAGATTAAGTCATGCCGCACTGTTCATTGCCATCGGTACATCCGGCCAAGTTTATCCCGCTGCGGGGTTCGTCCGCCAGGCGCGTAGCGCCGGTGCATTTTGCGTGGAATTAAATCTGCTTCCAAGTGATAATAACCACTTGTTTGATCAAGGGTATTTTGGTCCAGCAAGTGAAATAGTCGGCGACTTTCTTCAACAGATTTTGGAATCCACCTAGATGTATCAGTTTTGGCCAGAGTTTCTCACTATCGCATTAGTTCATTTACTCGCTGTGGCAAGCCCCGGACCGGATTTCGCTATCGTGCTGCGCCATAGCGTGCAATATGGCCGTCGTGCAGCCATGCTCACCAGTATTGGTATTGGTGTTGCCATTTTATTGCATGTTGCCTATTCCTTATTGGGAATCGCATTGATCATAAAAGCAACCCCGTGGTTATTTGCAGCATTGAGTTATCTGGCCGCTGCCTACTTGGGCTATATTGGCGTGTCTGCGGTACGCGCTAAACCAGGCCAGTATGACCCGAACGTAAATCCTGCTGCGCGAACTTCTGTGTCTGCACGTCGTGCATTTTGGACGGGCTTTTTAACCAACGGGTTGAACCCTAAGGCCACATTGTTCTTTTTGTCCCTTTTTGCAGTTGTCATTTCAACCGAAACCCCTCAAGAAGTTAAAGTGGCCTATGGTGTATATCTCGCTATTGCTACAGGCAGCTGGTTTTGTTTGCTATCATGGGCATTAAGTTCAACACTTGTGAGGCGGTTTATTGGCCAGCAAGGTCACTGGGTTGACCGACTCATGGGCGTGGTGTTAATTGCACTAGCCATACAGTTGGTTGTAAGTGGTATTTCTGGCTCTTAAACAACGACTATGCATACAACCTCTTTATTTCTTAAAGCCTTATGGGCGGTGTTCTGGTTAACCGTATTCTACGGATTAATCTATCCGTTTACCCTTCAGCATCAGCCTGAATCTGCAGCGCCCGAAAAGCAACAAGCAACCAAAAGCACAATATCAACGGCTAAGGCAAGTAAACCTAAGCCTATGGCCGATATTCCAGAGTTTGCCAAGTATCGAGATGTCAGAGCAAAAAAAGCAGCGTTTTTCGAGTATTTAAAGCCGGTCATCAAGCAACAAAATGACCTGATTCGTCAGCAGCGAGCTAAGTTAATTAATGCCAGACAGTTGATTGAAAGTGGTCAGGTGCCTGCCGACTCCACGCTTGATTTTATTGGTCAACTGGCTGAAGAATATCGCATTGATTTTGAAGAGTTAGATCCTCCGACACTCGACGCACTACTGCGCAGGGTCGATGTGGTGCCTATGGAGTTGGTCCTGGTGCAGGCTGCCAATGAATCTGCCTGGGGTACGTCGAGGTTCGCCAGATACGGGTACAACTTTTTTGGCATGTGGTGCTACAAAAAAGGATGTGGATTTGTACCCGCAAGACGCAATACCGGTGCCAACCATGAGGTGGCTAAATTCTCTTCTGTGCAGCATGCGGTGAGACGATACCTGTTAAACATTAATACCCATAATGCCTACAAGGATCTGCGCGGACTGCGCCAACAACAACGCTTAGAGGGCAATAAGCCCGATGCAGAGACCCTCGCGCTAGGCCTAATCAATTACTCAGAACGCAGAGAAGCCTATGTGGCAGAACTGTTGGACATGATCGACCACAATCAGGAATTTTTTAAATGAATAGAATCGCCTCCTTGCTAGCGGCCTTAATGGTATTTCCCGCTTCAGCTGTAGATGTAAATATGGAATACAAGGGGTTTTACTCTCATCTGAAAAAACTCGATGATGAAGCGCTCAATCGATTGGAGTTCACCTTTGGCTTTAGCCATGTCGGTAAAGGCCGCCTGTGCCAATTGAATGAGGTACTGATTGTGACTCAAAAGCAAACAATGGAGGTGAATATCGGGGCCGACAACCGTTTCCGTTTACCCACGGAAAAGGCACTGCAAATTGCGAAGGCCCGTGTAATGATAGACATGGAAGAGGCTACAAATCAGTGCGATATGTCTGTTCAATTGCAGGTTCAGCCTAAATACCTAAGCAGTCAATATTCGCAAGCTGAGTTAAACACCTTGCTTAGCCAATTTAACGGTTTTTTCAGTGAAATGGGTGGCTTCTTTTCTTTTTTAATGCCGGGTCCTCAAGGTATTCAGATGCAATTTTCACAACCCGTAACTGTAAGTGAGTCGTTGAGTAGCAAATCTAAAATCGATGGCACTACCTTGTGGTTGCACGAAGATGATATCAATAAGATCAACTCTGTGACGCTATCTCAAATACCCCACAAGATTACCGTTTGGATGGAAGATTAAGCCGTCTGATGGTAATACAAAAGGCATGATAACCATGCCTTTTTTTGTAACTCAACTTAATCGAGCAGTAATTGCCTTGTCAGGTAAACCTTTGTTTGCCCATTATACGGATTCGCTTAAGCTAATTATCTGTACGGGGTCGGTTGGGCTTGAGTGTTGCACCTCTTCTTGGTCAAACGCGGTATCCCCACCGGCATAGGGGGTTTGTTGGGTTTGCAGTGTTTTGAAGTCGAACAAGTTTCCATCTAATAAATGCGATGGCGTGACGTTTTGTAATGCTCGGAACATGGATTCGATTCGCCCCGGATAACGCTGCTGCCAATCCTGTAACATCAGCTTAATTTGCTTACGTTGCAAATTCTCCTGAGATCCGCACAAGTTACATGGAATGATGGGAAATGCGCTTAAAGCAGCATAGGCTGCAATATCGCGCTCGGTACAATAGGCTAACGGACGAATCACCATTTGCTGGCCGTCATCACTGACCAATTTTGCTGGCATAGATTTTAATTTACCGCCATGGAACATGTTCAGGAATAAGGTTTCCAACATATCGTCCCGATGATGACCCAGAGCAATTTTGGTTGCGCCTAATTCTGTCGCTGTGCGATATAGAATGGCTCTACGTAAGCGACTGCATAGTGAGCAGGTTGTTTTACCTTCTGGAATTTTGTCTTTGACGATACTGTAGGTATCTTCTTCAACAATTTTGTAGTCAACACCCAAGCTTGCGAGATAGTCCGGAAGAATATGCTCGGGAAAGCCAGGTTGCTTTTGATCGAGATTTACCGCGACAATATCGAAATGAACAGGGGCGTGCTTGCGCAGAAAAAGCAGAATGTCGAGTAGGGTATAACTGTCTTTGCCACCGGACAAACACACCATCACCTTGTCGCCTTCTTCAATCATATTGAAATCTGCAATAGCCTGACCTACGCCGCGACGAAGCTTCTTTTGCAGTTTACTGAAGTCGGCTTTTTGCTGCGCCGACAATGTGTCGATATGATTCATGTAACCCCCAATTTCAATGGCCCGCGATTATACAGTAATTCAACTAAATTTAACGACGAAATTAACTTAGCCGGGCTGATACTAAGGCAAAAAAAAGCCCCGCTAATTTGCAGGGCTTTCGCTATTAACACGGATTTATCAGAAAGAACCAATAATCCGTAGTGATGCATTAACCGGTGCGCCCACTGTAATTTGATGGGTGGAGTGTGCACTTGGGTAGTAATCTTTATCGGTCAGGTTTTCAACGTTTAACTGCACGCGCAAATCCTCAGATACCTGATAGTAAGCCGACGCGTCAATGCGCGTATAGGACGGCAACGTAGCTGAATTACCATTATTAACAAAACTTTCGCTTTGATATGTGGCACCTAATCCCAAACCAAATCTGTCGTTAAGCTGGTAGGTTGACCAAACAGAGAAAGTATTTTCAGGAAGTTCACGCGGTGTGCGACCAGTCGGGCCAGTGCGCTCAATAATCTCACCATCCAAGTTGCTGTAATTAACCACTAAACGTATGTCTTCGCTGACATAGCCACTGAACTGCATTTCAAAACCATTGATTTCTGAATCAATTACATCAAGGGTTGAGGGATCATTGTCAGCCACTTGAGGTGAGCTTTGCTCAGTTTCAAATAATGCTGCAGTGAAGCTTAACTCGCTGTTGATATCCCATTTTACGCCAAGTTCGCGGTTTTTAAAGGTATCCGGATCTAATTGGTTATTGTCACCATTGATATTGGCATACTGTTCTCCACTGCGTGGTAAAAAAGACTCACTGTAACTTGCGTACATGGAAACATTTTCCTGAGGCTTATAAATAAAGCCTGCCCGTGGAGATATTTCGTTATCCTTGCGCTCGCGAGTCTCGCCATTCAATACGTTCAGTACTTCAATATCAAAGCTGTCAAAGCGTGCGCCAAGAACAAGGTCAAAATTCTCGGACAACGCCATTTCGTCCTGAACGTACACAGAGGTTACGTCTAACTTAACATGGGTATCGTCGTTTGGATTTGTGAAGGCAACGGTAAACGGCAAGCCCTGTGCATTAACGCCACTTAGGTTACTGAACTGCAAAGGACGTTCGGCGTTGAATGCTTCTTTATCATTCCCGGTAGTGGAAAAAACCGGGTTAATACGGTCCTGGTCTGAGTTAGTTTGAATAATCTCAGCACCTACGAGTATGGTGTGCTCAAACTGGCCCGTGGTGAATTCACCAATCAGGTTACCAGCCAATATCAGGTTGTCGCGCTGGGTAGTATCGATATACCCATCCAATGTTGCAACATTGCTGTCTTGATCATAGCTGGCGGCATAGAAATTAGAGTAAACTTTGTCGTAGTCGCCATAAAAAGCACTGAAATTGCCTTTCACATTGTCAGCAAATTCATGACTGACTAACGCTCTGAATACATGAGCTTCAAGGGTATGAAAATTGTTTTCGGCATCACCAAATGTCACATCATCCAGTGCGACGACAGGTTTACCATCATTTCCGGTTGGAATTCCGCGGTCGATAAAACGTTCGTGATCACTGTACTCGTAGGACAAATCCAACGTCGTAGCGTCGCTCAACTCGATTCGCGCAGTCGGATTAAAGCCGATCCGCTCACCGTCATAAAAGTCACGATGATTATCGAGTTGTTCGTACATCGCGTTGAAACGAAGTGCTGAGTCTTGGCTACTGACAAGGTTTTTGTCTACTTGTACACCAAAACCACCAAAGCTATTGATGCTGGCCTGGTATTCAACGAAGTCCTGGTCTAGCTGTGCTTTTTTCGTAACCCGATTAATTACACCACCTGTGCCGCCACGACCAAAGAGCAGGGCGTTGGCGCCTCGTAATACCTCAACTTGCTCAATGTTATACAGCGAACGATAATACTGAACATCATCGCGATTGCCGTCCAGATAAAAGTCGGCGGTTGATCGAACACCACGGAACACCACTGAGTCGCGATGACCTTCACCCTGAGACATATTTAATCCCGGCGTATAATCAATAATCTGAGAAATACTGGTGATCCCACGCTCAGTAATTTCGTCAGCAGTAATAATCGACAGGCTCTGGGGGACATCAATGATCGGTGTTGGTGTTTTTACCGCATTGGCCTCACTGAAAGACAAATATTTTCCTTCAACGGCGATCCGCTCGATATTGTCTTCTTCTGCGCTATATACGTTTTGACTGATTAAAAGTGCGATGGCGATTGGGGTCAATGTGAACTTCAACTTCTGCTCTCCAGCGATGTTTTTTACTTATGTATTTGTGATGGGGCGAGAGTATAATACAAACTATTCTCATTTGTAATATGTTAATTAAATAGAATTCGTATTCGGGAGCGTGGCGTGTATCGCTCAGTTTGCACTCGGGTAAAGAAACAAGGTGGCTTAATGAAGGCTCCGTATTGGCTAAGGTCGCCAATACGGACCTGTTATTCAGAATTGCCTAACCGGCTAGCGGAGAACTAAAACCCTCAGGTTTTATCGTCAAAACATCACAGTTAAGGGCATCAATGATGTGTTCAGCGGTATTACCTATCAAGGCGGCAGAAATGCCAGTGCGGCCAACGGTACCAATAATGACTAATTCAGCGTCCAGTTTATTAGCCATTTGGGGAATCACATCCTCTGGCAAGCCTTGCTCAACATGGCAAAACTCGGCATCTATTTGCACTTGTTTGCGAAACGTATCCATACTGGTTTGGTGATAAGCTTTAACAGATTCATTGTAATCGTGGGGATCAAACTCCGGGATTTCGATAGCAATATTGACGGGTGTGGCAGGATAAGCATTGACCAGATGCACGTCGGCCGACAGAGCCCGACCAAACTGGTTTGCGGTATGAGCGATTCGCTCATTCAATGACTGGTGCTCACTGTCCTCAGTGCCTTGATTTACTGCTGCTAGAATCCGGCCTTGAGTTGGCCAGGCATGATCTTTTACCAATAATACCGCGCTAGGGCATTTCCTTATCAGGTGCCAATCAGTTGGCGTGAAAATGACGGCTTTGAGTACATTGTGTTCGTGAGTGCCTTTAACGACTAAATCATATTGCCCCTGAATGACTTCGTGAATGATGCTCTCGTAGGGCCGGTTGTGCCAAACGACTTTAACGTCGGTCCGGATGTCGCGATGTTTACGATGTTGTTCGACAATTTCTGTTAACCATTCAAGCCGATTGCTTACCACAGATTCGCGCATGCTCTCGCGCTCGGTAACGCTAAGCATGGTGGTCATATCATAAGAAAAGTCATAAATAGACAACATGGCAGTAATGCTGGCACCGTTTAATTGGGCAATATCCAGTGCTCGTAATAGCGCTTTCTGCTCATCCTGAGTGGGGTCGATTACTACAAGAATCTGTTTGTAGGGGATCATATTACTGGCTCCTTGTCAGACTTTTAGTTAACAAAGTGCGATTGGCTTCAGCGTCAACACCTGTTAAGTGTATGACACAATGACACAGTCGCCAGTTATTCAATTGTTTTAGATCAATTACTTAGTTAAATCACGCGGCATTAAACAGGCGATCGCAATCAGCAATCAAATTGACACTGAGTAGTGAGATATACTTACCACTGACCTCAATAAGGCCGGCTTTTTGAAAGCGAGTCAGTAAGCGTGAAATGGTTTCGACCGTCAACCCCAGATAATTACCAATATCAGCACGGGTCATCGACAAGCGGAATTGTCGCGAAGACAATCCTCGCTCACCAAATCTGACCGATAAACTGTGCAGAAAATAGGCTAATCTTTCGTTGGCACTGCGCTGATTGAGTTGCATCATCATCTCATGGTTTTGACTGATTTCACCACTCATCAGGCGCATGACCTGTTGTCCCAGTTTGGGAAATGTCGATGACAATTCATTCAACGTATCAAACGGTACCTCACATAACATGGAGGTTTCTAATGCACAGGTATGGCTTTGGTGGACTTTAGAGCTTATCGCGTCAAAACCAATTAGGTCTCCGGGTAAGTGAAACGCGGTAATCTGCTCTACGCCATCGTCCGACAATGTGTAACTTTTGAACGAGCCCGAACGCACAGCGAATAAGGAGGTAAGCGGTCTGCCAGCCGTCACCACCACATCGTTTTTATGCTGAGGCTTTTTACGTTCAATGATCTCGTCAAGGCGGTCAAGCTCTGTGCCGTTTAAAGAGAAGGGCAAACACAGCTGACTAATACTGCATTGCTGGCAACTAATACCACATGCACCGGTTTTCATACTCTGCTCCAGTCGCAACTAACACCAAAAGGATAGAGGCATTAGCTTATTGGCGATAAAATATAAAATATCCCCAATAAAATCAAAGAAATTCCAATCAATGAACGTGCCAATGCAGAGCGCGCCAAACTGGTAAGTTGCTGGGTAAAAACACTGACCGCTAACATCGAGGGCAGGGTACCTAACCCAAAACACAGCATGATCAAGCTGCCTTCAGCAACAGAACCGCTGGCCAGTGACCAGCTAAGCGTAGAATAAACTAACCCGCAGGGTAACCAACCCCAGATAGCCCCATAAGCAAACGCTTGGTCGACGCGCTGAATGGGTAAAAAACGTCGGGACAGAGGCTGCAACCTTTTCCATAATACCTTACCGGCGTTTTCGAGATGGGCCAGGACTTTCCACCACTGGCTGATATACAGCCCAAGCAAGACTAATAGAATGCCACTTATCACTTGCAGCACGTGGGCACCGTGTTCAAATTGCTGACCGACTATCATACCCAGTGCGCCGACTATGCCACCGGCAATACTGTAACTGACTATCCGACCAACGTGATAAGCTAAATTGATGTATAACGCGTTTCCTTCAGTGCTGGCATACCTTAATGCAGTGACTATGCCCCCACACATACCAATACAATGAAGACTCCCTGCCAGTCCGATTAAAAAGGCAGAAAAAGGATCAATCGTCAGTGTCATGTTTATTGGCTTCGTTACGCGCTGCTGCTGGTTTGTCTAAATCATCATCGAACAGGATGCTGTGACCGTGACGTTCCAAATCTTCAAACTGGTCACTTTTCACTGCCCAAAAAAATGCGCCTAACGCTACGATTACCAATATGATCGCCAACGGGATTAAAAAGTATAAAACTGACACTAGCGTTCCTTTTTTATTAAGCGCAATGAATTGGTTACCACAATGACGGAGCTCAGCGACATTCCCAACGCAGCCATCCAGGGGGTAAGAATGCCGGTCACGGCTAACGGTAGCACCAAAATGTTGTAGCCTAGCGCCCAACCAATGTTTTGCTTAATTTTTATCTGGCAACGCTGTGCAATATGCATCAAATGTGGAATGAGCATCAGTTTGGGCTGTAATAAAATAACGTCTGCGGCGTTTTTCGCCAAATCGGTGGCTGCGGATAATGTCACGGACACTCTAGCCGCAGACATTACAGGGGCATCGTTGATACCGTCGCCCACCATCATTACCGGGTTATCCTGCTGATAACGGCGAATCTCAGCCAGTTTTTGTTGCGGCGAACACTCGGCCTGCCATTGTTGTATGCCTAGTTGTTGAGCGAACGAAGCTACATTTTGTTGCTTATCACCCGATAGCATTATCGGGCTCAAGCCCATGTTTACCATTGTGTGAATAAAATCCTGCGCATCACTACGTGCAACATCATTGAGTTCAAATGCCGCAATCAGAGTATCATTTTTTGTCAAGAACACGCTGGCTGTTTGCCAGCTTTGCGGTATTGCACAAGTGACAAAGTTCGCTGAGCCTATCCGGTAACAATCATCGCCATCGTAACCCTCGATGCCGGCACCGGTTGTGATGGTAACTGCAGCTGGGCTGAACGCAACTTCGGCATCAAAGGCTTTTGCGATGGGATGTTCAGAGTGCTGCTCCAGTGCAGCTGCAATGCCGATGACTTGTTGTGCATTGCCATTCTCACAGTAGACGCGCTTGATGCTAAACCGACCTTCAGTCAGCGTTCCCGTTTTATCGACTGCAATTTGTCGAATTTGGTTTAACGATTCCAACGTATCGCCGCGTTTAATTAAAATCCCCCGGGCATTGAGATTCGCTACAGCGCTTGTCAGAGCAGTGGGGGTCGCCAGTCCCAGTGCACAAGGACACGTACCGACAAGTACTGCAATTGCAATGTAAAAAGCCTGGATTGGATCGGTTTGATACCAGTAGATAAACGCGCCGGCGGCTATCACTAATACCACCGCGACAAAATACCCGGATATACGGTCAGCGATACCGGCTATCTTGGGTCGTTGGGCCATGGCCATTTCCTGCATATGCAGAATCTGGCTTACCACAGCGTTTTTAAGCTCTGATGTTACTTCGACAACCAGCGTGCTTTGATGGTTTAACGTACCCCCCAGTACTGTATCACCAGCAATACGTCGAACCGGTTCAAATTCACCGGTTAACATTGATTCATCCAGCTCACTGTTACCTTCGATTATGATGCCATCAGTGGCGACTGTTTCACCGGCTTTAACCAAAATACGGTCGCCAATCACCAGCTGGCGAGCCAGGCATGTCGTCCATTCACCGTCTATATATTTGAGCGCAGTCAGTGGCACATGTTTCATGCTATTTGCCGACGTTTCTGCGGCGCGATGGCGGGATTGGTGTTCCAGATAGCGACTGATCAGCAACAGAAAAACAAACATGGCGACCGATTCAAAGTACACAGGGCCGTATTCGGTTATCGTCGCGTAAACGCTGGCGCTATAAGCACCGATCACCGCTATGGAAACCGGCACATCCATATTTAATCGCTTGGCCTTAAGGGCATGCCAAGCGCTTGAATAAAAGCCATTAGCGGCATACACCACTATTGGCGTGCACAGTAACAAACTGATCCAGTGGAAAAATTGCTTGGTTTGATTATCAAAATGCCCAAACCAGTCGAAGTAAAGCGCAAATGCCAGCATCATGACCTGCATTGTCATCAGGCCGGCCAGCCCCAGTTTCCGCAAATAGGCTTTTTTCTCGCGTCGGTACGACGCTTCGTGCTGGTCAGGCTGGAAGGGAAGTGCTTTGTATCCGATTTTTTTAAACTGGCGTAAAATCGCGGACAGGGATAATTGTTGATCGTCCCAGCGCAGCGTTGCGCGCCTTGCCGCAACGTTAACGGCGATTTGCTGAACACCTTGGGTTTTGGCAAATTGCTTTTCAATTAACCAGGCACAGGCCGCACAATTAATGCCCTCAACCGTGAGCTGAATACTTTTGTAACCATGAGTATCCACCACAAATTCTTGCTGAACACCCACGTCATCATATATATCTAATTTATTGAGCAACTCCTGCTCGTCTGCCTGCGCGGCTTTTTCCGTTCTGAAACGATAATAATCTTCCATGCCCCCATCGACGATCGCACTCGCTACCGCTGCACAACCTGGACAACACATCACCCGGGGCTCGCCTAAGACGACTGTTTGGTAGGTAGTGCCAGCCGGCACTCGCTCGTCGCAGTGATAGCAGGTTTGGGTCATTAAGGGTAAACCTCAAAAGCGTCCTGACGGGGAAGGGTGACAACAAACTGCACTTTCCATTCGAGCGTAAATGGCATCATGGTTACCCGCCATTTTCCATTAGTGTCAATGCCTTGGGGGAGGTTTGCCTGATATCGATTATTGCCTAGATGGGTCAACTTCACTTCGAAGTCACGCTCTTCCAGGGTCGAATGGAAAAAGTTCACACCTAGCGCCGTTCCGTCGTGCTGAGCATTTTGGTCAAGCAAGAACACCACCTGAGTATCGGTTACCGACATTTTGCCGCCAATACTTAGCCGCTTTGCCCGCTCAAGTTTGTCCAGTTGGACATTGATAGCTTTACCTTGCTTGTAATAGTCATCAATAACCAGAGAGTCTTTCCCACTGGTTGAGACATACATAATAACGCCCCCCATGATCACGGAGGTAAAAGGAATTAAAATTAAGACCCAAGGCCAAACTTGCTTATACCAGGGAGAGATTGACTGCATAATTGACTCGATTAATTCAAAAAAAAGCCCCGTAAAATACGAGGCCTTTATACCACAAAGTTAGCTGAATTTACTCTTCAGTATCACCCTGCGACAGGCTGTAGACATAGGTGCTGATAACGTGAATTTTTTCAGCGCCTAAAATGTCTTCCCAAGCCGGCATGACACCATTACGACCGTACGTCAGGGTTTCGTTTACGTCGCGCTCAGTGCCACCATACAACCAAATATTGTCGGTCAGGTTCGGGGCACCGAATGCATAGTTTCCTTTCCCATCCGCACCATGACATGCAGCGCATACACCAAACTTGGCTTTGCCTGCATCACGCAATACCGGGTCGACGTCACGCCCACTGAGTGACAATACGTAGGCAGTTAACTCTTCGATGCCTTTTTCACCAAAGGTATCAATCCATGCAGGCATTTGCGCTACGCGACCCTGGTGCAGCGTGGTTTTGATCGCTTCAGGAGAACCACCATACAACCAATCATTGTCAGCAAGGTTAGGGAAACCGTAACTACCCCGGGCATCCGAACCGTGACATTGAGCACAATTTTGCAAGAACAGGCGTCCACCCACTTTCAGGGCTTCCTCATTGGCAACCAACTCACGAATCGGTGTTTTGGCGTATTCTGCAAAGATAGGACCAAAACGCTCATCGGCAGCAGCGACTTCACGGTCGTACTGAATGCGTTTGCCGTTTTGTTCTGCAGCTAACACGGCCTGCTTAGATTCTTCCAGAGTCATAATACCCTGATTAGAACTGCGCCATCCCGCGATACCTTCATGGCTTTCACCGAACGAAGGAAATACGAAGAAGTAGATTAAGCCCCATACAATGGTGGCGTAGAACATAATGGTCCACCAACGGGGAAGAGGGTTGTTGATTTCCTCAATACCGTCAAATTCATGGCCCATTGATTCACCTTCTGCCACACCTGTCTTATTAGACAAGCACCAGCGCAGAAGAAAGTAGCAACCGATAACAGTACCGAGACTGATAACGGCGATGAATATCATCCAAAAACTACTCATTAGTAGAAGACTCCCGTTTTTCTTGTGTTGCCTGGTGCTGTTTTTCATCATCAAACACCAGGTTTGCGGCTTCATCAAAGCTCTTTTTGGACTTTTTAGAGTAAGCCCACAACACAACCCCAATAAAAATTACAAAGACGACAACAGTAAAAATACTTCCGCTGATTGCATGTTCCATAATGCTTACTTCAGCGCCGTACCAAGCGATTGCAGATAGGCGATCAGGGCTTCCATTTCGGTTTTACCCTGAACAGCAGCTTTGGCACCCGCAATTTCTTCGTCTGTATATGGCACACCGAAACCACGGAATACTTCCATCTTCTTGGCGGTCAGTTCACCATCAAGCGTGTTTTCTTCCAACCAGGGGAAACCTGGCATATTCGATTCCGGCACCACGGTTCTTGGGTTGATTAAGTGAACGCGGTGCCACTCATCACTGTATCTGCCACCGACACGCGCCAAGTCTGGGCCAGTACGCTTAGAACCCCAAAGGAAAGGATGCTCCCAGACCGATTCACCGGCAACAGAGTAGTGACCATAGCGTTCGGTCTCTGCTCTGAATGGACGAATCATTTGTGAGTGGCAACCCACACAACCTTCGCGGATATAAATGTCGCGACCCTCAAGCTCCAGCGCGGTGTAGGGCTTTAAGCCCGTTACTGGTGTCGTTGTCTCTTTTTGGTAAAACAATGGCAGGATTTCTGCCAATGCACCAAAACTGATAGCGACAATAATCAGAATCGCCAGCAAGCCAGTATTCTTTTCGATTTTCTCGTGAATATTTACCATCTTTACTGACTCCTTATGCTGGCTTCGTTTGCAGGTACATGTGTTCTTCTGTACCACGTATTGTGCGATACGTGTTGTAAGCCATGATTAACATGCCCACGACCACACATACGCCACCTAAGAAACGAACAAAGTAGAACGGGTAGGAGGCTTCAAGTGCTTCAACAAAGCTGTAGCTCAGCGTACCGTCGGCGTTAATTGCGCGCCACATCATGCCTTGCATAACACCACTGATCCACATTGCAACTATGTATAGCACAACACCGATTGTGGCTAACCAGAAGTGAATATTGACCAGCTTGTAGCTGTACATGCGCGCTTTACCGAACAAAATCGGAATTAGGTGATAGAGCGAGCCAATCGAAATCATCGCAACCCAGCCCAAGGCACCAGAGTGCACGTGCCCGATAGTCCAGTCAGTGTAATGAGACAGCGCGTTGACTGTCTTGATTGCCATCATTGGACCTTCGAATGTTGACATGCCGTAGAATGATAACGACACGATCAGGAAACGAAGAACAGGATCTCGGCGAAGCTTATGCCAAGCACCTGACAATGTCATAATACCGTTGATCATGCCGCCCCAGGATGGAACAAACAGTATAACCGACATCACCATACCGAGTGTTTGTGTCCAGTCAGGAAGCGCTGTGTAGTGCAGGTGGTGAGGACCCGCCCAGATGTACAGAGAAATCAGAGCCCAGAAGTGAACCACTGATAAACGGTAAGAGTAAACAGGACGCTCTGCTTGTTTGGGGACGAAGTAATACATCATACCCAGGAAACCTGCCGTCAGGAAGAAACCTACCGCGTTGTGACCGTACCACCACTGCATCATGGCATCTACAGCACCGCCATAGAGTGAATAGGACTTGGTCAGTGAAACCGGAATCGCCATGCTGTTACCGATATGCAATATGGCAACAGTAATAATGAAAGCACCCAGGAACCAGTTGGCAACATAGATGTGCGACACCTTACGTTTGATTATCGTTCCGAAGAAGTTAATCAGATAAGCAATCCACACCAACGCAATCAGAATATCGATAGGCCATTCTAGCTCAGCGTACTCTTTGCTTGAGGTTAAGCCCATCGGTAAGGTGATTGCTGCAAGCACGATAACCGCTTGCCAACCCCAGAATGTGAAGCTTGCCAATTTATCACTGAACAAACGTACCTGAGAGGTGCGTTGGACAATGTAGTAGGAAGTTGCGAACAAGGCGCAGCCACCAAAGGCGAAAATCACTGCGTTGGTGTGCAGTGGACGAAGACGGGAATAGGTTAACCAAGGCGTGTCAAAATTAAGCTCTGGCCAAACTAATTGCGCGGCGATAAACACACCGGCACTCATGCCTACAATTCCCCAGACGACTGTCATGATGGCGAACTGTCGCACGACTTTATAGTTGTATTGCGATTGTGCCTGACTGATTTCACTCATGTTGAAGTTTCTTCCAGCGTTTGAAAGTTAGTATTTTGCCCTACTAAACATAGGTGAATCGGGTAGAATCGCCAGCGTCAACGACCTAATAACCCTATATTTAACAGGCGCATTTGTACGGGCGCATAATACGGTTGTTGCGATCAAATTGAAAGTCGAATCAATAAATGCTTGATCAGAATCAA